>JAQCDI010000032.1 GCA_027620595.1 Bacteroidota bacterium
GATCCACGAAAAGACGGGAGAACCCCGCCCGGAAATCGTCCAGAAGATTTCGGCGTTCCTCTGATCTCCCCGGCGTCCACCGACATCAGAAAGCCCGGCCGTTTCGGCCGGGCTTTTTTTGTGTACCCTTGCCGGGCCGGGAGGGGCCTGCCGTGCTGATTTTCTTCTTGACGGGCGAACCGTCGACCGGCCCCATCCGTTGGATCCGAATCCGTCCTGCAACCCTTTCCTTTCCAGAAGCCTGATGCCCGAATTCCAGGAAGCCCGGACACCGGGTTCGCCCTTGCCGACCGAAAACCCCCGTGTGGCTGCACGTCGGGAAGCCGGTCGCGTGCTGATCGAGGAGCTGCATCAACGACATGCCGAAGTGTCCCTCGGAGGAGGCGCCAAGCGCAGGGAGCGGGAACATGCCCGGGGCAAGATGTGGGCCCGTGAGCGGATTGCAGCCCTGATCGACGAAGACTCCACCTTCCACGAGATCGGCTCCTTTGCTGCGTGGGAGGTGTATGAAGAGGAGGGGGGCTGTCCAGCGGCCGGAACGGTCATGGGAACGGGACACGTCAACGGACGGCTGTGCATGATTGTGGCCAACGACGCCACAGTGAAGGCTGGTGCCTTGTTTCCACTCACTGCCAAGAAGAACCTGCGGGCCCAGGAGATCTGCCTGGAAAACAACCTGCCCATCATCTATCTCGTCGACTCGGCCGGCGTTTTTCTGCCCATGCAGGACGAGATATTTCCTGATCGCGACCACTTCGGACGCATCTTCCGTAACAACGCCGTCATGTCGGCCCGTGGCATCCCGCAGATTGCTGCCATCATGGGCAGCTGCGTGGCCGGGGGGGCGTATCTGCCCATCATGAGCGATGAGGCCTTGATCGTGGATGGCACGGGTTCGGTATTCCTGGCGGGCCCTTTCCTGGTCCGTGCGGCCATCGGGGAGCAGGTGGACCAGGAGACTCTGGGTGGCGCCGCCACCCATTCGGAAATTTCCGGCGTCACGGACTATCGCGCGCCGGACGATGCAACCGCCCTGCGGACCATCCGGGATCTCGTGGGTCGGCTGGGTGCGCGGCCCAGTGTGGGGTTCGACCGCATCCAGGCAGTGGAGCCCGCTTTTCCTGGTGTCGACATTGAAAGCCTGATGCCGATTTCCGGGGCTGAACCCTACGACATGAGGCAGGTCCTCGGGCGGATCATCGATGCGGATTCCTGGACGGAATACAAGGAAGGCTACGGAAAGACCATCCTGACCGGATATGCCCGCATCGATGGTTGGAGCGTGGGCATCGTGGCCAACCAGCGGGAGGTGGTCAAAGCGCGGGCCGGGGTGAAGGCCGGAACCGATGAGCTGCAGGCCGGCGGTGTGATCTATTCCGATTCGGCCGACAAGGCTGCCCGGTTCATCATGAACTGCAACCAGAAGCGGATTCCGTTGGTTTTCCTGCAGGATGTGACCGGCTTCATGGTGGGCTCCCGCGCCGAACATGGGGGGATCATCAAGGATGGCGCCAAGATGGTCAATGCCGTATCCAATTCGGTGGTACCCAAATTCACCGTCATCGTGGGCAACTCCTACGGGGCGGGCAACTATGCCATGTGTGGACGGGCGTATGATCCGCGCCTGATCTGCGCCTGGCCCACGGCACGCATCGCCGTCATGGGGGGCGCCCAGGCAGCCAGGACCCTCCTCCAGATCCAGAAGGCGGCGGCCGAGCGCGCCGGAAAGGTCTTCTCGCCCGAAGAGGAGGCCAACCTGCTCAAGGAAATCCAGGAGCGCTATGACCGGCAGACGACGCCGTATTATGCAGCGGCCCGGCTCTGGGTGGACGAGATAATCGATCCCACCACGACCCGTGCCTGGATTTCGCGGGGCCTCGAGATAGCCGACCACAACCCCGACATGCCCCGATTCAATCCGGGTGTAATCCAGACCTGATCCCCTTCTCCGTTGCGGTGCGATCCCGCATCGGTTTGACCCTGCCCTGCGTGCCCATGCCGTCCATCTGGAAAAAACCGACCGACCTCAAGCTCATCAACAGCTTCAATGCAGGCTGCATGGTGGCGCACATCGGCATTTCTTTCACCGAGATCGGGGAGGACCACCTGACGGCCACGATGCCGGTGGACGAACGGACCACCCAGCCGCTGGGACTGCTTCACGGGGGCGCTACGGCGTCATTGCTGGAAACGGTGGCCAGTGTGGCCGCCACCTGGGCCGTTGACGAGGATTCGTTCTGCGTCGGGGTGGAGCTCAACATCAACCACTTGCGGGCCAAGCGCAACGGCCAGGTGGCGGCCACCGCCCGCCCACTCCGTATCGGCGGTTCGATCCACGTGTGGCAGGTGGATATCGTGGATGAGCAGGGCCAGTTGGTGTCTTCGGGACGACTCACCCTGGCCGTGCGGCAGCGGAAGGCACCCCAGCTCGATTGATAAACGGCATGTCTGCCTGCCTGGAGAGCAGGCCGTGACGAATCAGCGGGCCTGCAGGAGTTGTACGGAGAACCATTGGCGCTCGTCCGTCCAGACCCGGGCCACATCCAGTCCAGCCTCATCGGCCATGGCGGCAACCTCCTCGATGCGGTATTTGTGTGAGTACTCTGTGCGGATGGATTCTCCCACGTCGAGCACAATGGGGCCATCCGGGAAGTGGACCTCCATGGCACGGTCGGCCACGAGATGCATTTCGATGCGGTCGGCCACCGTGTCATAGAACACCCGGTGGCGGAACCCCTGCGGGTCGAAGTCGCTCCCAAGCTGCCGGTTGATGTGCGTCAGGATATTCCGATTGAAGGCCGCCGTGACACCCTCGGCATCATCGTAGGCGGCTTCCAGCACCCCTGTCTCCTTGACCAGGTCAGCGCCCAGGAGCACGAATCCTCCCGGACCCACCAGCGAAGCCATGCGTCCCAGGAAGGCGATGGCCTCCGGATGGGTGAAGTTGCCGATGGTCGATCCGGGGAAGAACACCATGTGCCGGGCATGGCGTAGATGGGAGAGATGGGGCTCATGCCACGGGAAGGGAATCTGCTGCCCGTAGTCGGCACACACGGGCAGGACCTCCAGGTGCGGGAATTCCATCTGCAGGGCGCGTCCGGCCGTGAGCAGATGCTCTTTCGAGATGTCGATCGGCACGTAGGTCCGGATGCCCGGAAGCCGTTCGAGCAGCTGACGGGTTTTCTGACTGCTGCCCGAGCCATACTCCAGGAGTACCACATCACCCTCCAGGAGCCGGGCCAATTCCGGCAGCATCCCATCGATGATGGCCTGTTCGGTGCGGGTCGGATAGTACTCCTCCAGTTCGCAGATCCTGTCGAACAGCGCCGATCCGGTGGCATCGTAGAAGTACTTCGACGGGAGCCACTTGGGTCGGTCTGTGAGACCCTCCCGGACCTCGGATCCCATGGATCCGGTATCCGGTGCAAGATCGAGGAACAGGGTCAGGTCTGGGGCAGGCGGCACGGGCTCGGTCATGTCACAGGGTTTGCGCCAGACGGACACCGGCAAACTGCCAGCGGGCGTGGGAGGGGAAGAAGTTGCGGTAGGTGGACCGGATGTGATCGGCAGGGGGGGCGCACGAGCCACCGCGCAGGACGAACTGGTTGGCCATGAACTTGCCGTTGTATTCGCCAAGGGCGCCTTCCACGGGTCGGTAGCCCGGATACGGGGAGTAATGGCTGGAGGTCCACTCCCAGCTTCCACCGAACAGCTCAGAAAACCGCCCCTGCCCGTGTGTCCACCCTGGATGGAAGTCGAGGCGATCCGCAAAATGCCCGGAAACCGGCTCAGCCGAAGCGGCGTGCTCCCACTCGAATTCCGTGGGCAGCCGCATGCCGGCCCAGCGCGCGAACGCATCGGCCTCGAAATACGAGACGTGGGTCAAGGGGGCGTCCTCCCGTAGCGGTCTGAGGCCCTGCAGGGTGAATTCCATCCAGCCGTCGTCCGTCCGGAGCCAGTACATCGGACGCCCCCATCCTTCGGACTGGACCCGGTCCCAGCCCTGACTGAGCCAGGGTCCGGCCGTCTCATACCCACCTTCCTCGACAAAGGACAGGTATTCGCCGTTCGTCACCGGCCGGGAGGCCAGTGAGAAGGCCTCCACGAACTGACGGTGAGGCGGCCCTTCGTTGTCGTAATGGAACCCATCTCCGCGGTGACCTATGGGGACGATGGTTGCGTCGAAGGGGACCATCCCTGCCTCCGGAGGCCGGGAAGACGGTTCGCCCGCCATCTCCTGATAGACCGGACGCAGGGGGTTGACCGAGAAGACGTGTTTGATGTCGGTCATCATCAGTTCCTGGTGCTGCTGCTCGTGGTGCAGGCCGATTTCCAGGACGCGCCGTGCTTCGTCGGAAAGGGGGTCCTGCAGGAAGCGGTCCATGGCTTCATCCACGTGCGCACGGTAGTCCCATATGTCCTGGACCGTCGGGCGGGACAGGATTCCGCGCATTGGACGGGACCATCGGTCTCCTGCCTGGACGTAGTACGAGTTGAACAGGTAGGGATACCGTTCATCCTTGAGGCGATACCCGGCTTGGAACGGCACCAGGACAAAGACCTCGAAAAACCAGGTGGTGTGCGCCAGATGCCATTTCGTCGGCGAGGCGTCCTCCATGGACTGGATCACGAAATCTTCCGTGACAAGCGGAGTGCAAAGGGTTCGGGTCTGCTCGCGGACCGCCCGGAATCGGGCTGCGGGCTGCGAAGGGACGGTCGGGTCGGGCATCTGATCCTTTGAAGCGCCTGGAGTCGGGAGGAACCTGAACCTACGGCTTTTCCGGAGTGGTTTCCCGGATTGCGTGGAGCGAAACCTATATTCCGTTACGATCAAACGCCACGTGTCCTTCCCGCGAATCTGCAGACCTGTGTCCCGGATGCCTTCTTTCCCGTCCCCGTTGCGCTTCACGCTGTTTGCTGCCCTGCTCGGCCTGACCACCGCCTGCGCTCATTCGCAGGATGCGGTGCGCGCCTCGGATGCGGCCATCCTCGCGGCCGATGCGTCCTCATCCACCGATGACGGTGTTCCATTCCAGCCGGGAGATGTTAGGGAGGTTGCCATCCCCGGCACATCCGTCGTCCTTCGTCTGGTTTGGGTTCCGGCAGGGGAGTACCGCATCGGAACACCGGAAGGGGAGAATGGACGGCAGGAAGACGAAGGCCCGCTCACCGATGTGAGCGTGTCCGGATTCTGGATCGGACAGACAGAGGTCACGGACAATGCGTTCAACATTTTCCGATTTCCGGACCGCGACTCCGATACCACAGCCGTAGCGGGCGCTCTGTACAGCGTGGATGCCGTTTCCCGCCCGAGCCCACCCTACGAGGATCCGGCATTCGGTATGGGCGGGGAGGGCAAGCCGGCTGTCGGTATGACCCAATGGGGTGCGTTGCACTTCTCCAAATGGCTGACCGAGAAGACCGGCGTTTTCTTCCGTCTCCCGACGGAAGCAGAATGGGAAGTGGCGTGTCGGGCCGGCCGGGATCCGGAGGCAATGTCGCCACTTTCCGGGGCCATGCTGGAGCGGGCCGCCTGGTTCGAGGAGAACAGCGGGATGGTGCTGCAGTCGGTGGGTATGCTGCGCGGCAATGCCTGGCAGATCCATGACATGTTGGGCAACGCCTCGGAGTGGATGCTCGATGAGTACATGCCGGATTACCATGTGCTGATTGCCGGCGCGGGCAGCGATCCCTGGATCCAGCCTACACGCCTTCATCCGCGCACGGTCCGCGGCGGATCCTTTGATGAAGGCGCTTCCGAGATGCGCTGTGGTGCCCGGCTCGAGTCCACGACGGAATGGAAGCGGCGCGATCCGCAGATCCCCAAAAGCTTCTGGTGGAACACCGATTCGCCCTTCCTTGGATTCCGACTGGTGGCTCCGGCAGAGCGACCTTCCCCGGAAGACGAAGAAATGTTCTGGATCATGGTCCTGGGAGAATAGCGGCCCCTGTGAGGAAGCCGCCGGAATCGTCTTTTTTGGAGGTGGCATGAAGAACGACTTTCGGTTACTTTGGCCGGAACTGTTCCACCTGCCCACACCCTTGATCATGTCCCGTTCCTCCAATGGCGTCTCCCGCCGGGATTTCCTCAAAGGCGGCTCCGCCGCTGTCGTCGGCTCCGTCGTAGCCTCCCATTTTCCACTCTCGGCCAGCGCCTATTACTCGGTCAATGATGTGATCCGGGTTGGTCTCATCGGATGCGGAGGTCGTGGAACGGGAGCGGCTGTCCAGGCCCTCAGTACCGAACAGAACGTCAAGCTTGTGGCCATGGCGGATGCGTTCCGCGATCAGCTCGATGACAGCTTCGGCAATATCACCAATCCGGATGCCGACCATGCCGCCAAGGTGGCTGGTCGTGTGGACGTACCCGAAGAGCACAAATTCGTGGGTTTTGACGCCTACAAACAGGTACTGGAGTTGTGTGATGTCGTGCTGATTGCCACGCCTCCAGGATTCCGCCCGATCCACTTCGAGGCCGCCGTGGCCGCCGGGAAACACGTGTTCATGGAAAAGCCGGTGGCCACCGATGCGCCCGGTGTGCGACGTGTGCTGGCCGCTGCCGAGCAGGCCAAGGCCAAGCAGCTCAACGTGGTGGTGGGCCTGCAGCGTCATTACCAGACCGTCTATCGGGAGTGGATGGAGCGCATGCACCACGGTATGATCGGGGACCTCGTCACGGCGCGGGTCTACTGGAACAGCGGGGGTGTCTGGGTGCGGGACCGGGCTTCGCTGGAAGAAAAGGCGGGGCGGAAGCTGACCGAAATGGAATACCAGATGCGCAACTGGTACTACTTCAACTGGCTCTGTGGAGACCACATCACTGAGCAGCATATCCACAACCTGGATGTCGGCAACTGGGGATTCCAGGCCCTGCCCATCCGGGCCCAGGGGCAAGGCGGTCGACTGGTCAGGACCGGGAAGGATCACGGCGAGATCTTTGACCACCACTATGTGGAATACGAATATGCCGACGGGCAACGCATGATCAGTCAGTGCCGGCACATGCCCAACACGGCCAACCGGGTGTCCGAAGCCTTCCACGGTACGAACGGCAGCGCGCCGCAGCCCGGTGTGCTCATTTCCGCCAGCGGGTACGACCTCTATCGGCACAATGGCCGCAACGACCCGAACCCGTACCAGGTGGAGCATGACGAACTGTTTGCCGCGATAGCCGCCGGCGAATATGCCTACGCCGATGCGGAGAATGGCGCCAACGCCACCATGACGGCCATACTCGGTCGCATGTGTACGTATTCCGGACAGGTCATCGAGTGGGATGAAGCCTTGGCCTCGGAGATGGACATCATGCCTGCGCGGTATGCATGGGATGCGGACCCACCGGTACTTCCCGATGCCGATGGTTGGTATGCCATCCCGGTGCCGGGCGTCACCCAGGTCCTTTGACGGTACCCCCCATCAACACCCCAATTTTCGGAGATCGGTCATGAATCGCAGGGAATTTGTCCGGAACAGTGCCGTCCTGGCTGCCGGAGCAGCAGCCATACCATCGGCAGCACATGCCCGTGCTCCGAGAAGCAATGGGAGCACTAGGACCACATCCGGCGACCCGTTCAAACTCAACTATGCTCCGCATCTGGGTATGTTTTCGGAGCATGCGGGTCCCGACCCGGTGGACCAGCTTCATTTCATGGCGGACGAGGGATTCCGTGCTTTCGAGGACAACGGCATGAAAGGGCGGGAGGTGGCCGTCCAGGAAGCCATGGCCAAGGCCATGGCCGACCGGGGTATGCAGATGGGGGTCTTCGTGGCCCATACGATCTTCTGGCGGGAGCCCAACCTGGCTTCGGGGCGCGAGGACTGGAGGGATCAGTTCCTGACCGAAATCACCGAGTCGGTCGACGTGGCCAAGCGGGTCAATGCCACCTGGATGACCGTCGTGCCGGGCCACGTGGATCTTCGAACAGACATGGGGTACCAGACAGCCAACGTCGTGGAAACCCTCCGCCGGGCGTCGGAAATCCTGGAGCCCCACGGGTTGGTCATGGTGCTTGAGCCGCTCAACCCGAGGGACCATCCAGGGCTTTTCCTGACGAAAGCAGCCCAGGCATTCCAGATCTGCCGGGCAGTGGACAGTCCGTCGTGCAAAATCCTCTTCGACATCTACCACCAGCAGATCACAGAAGGGAATCTCATCCCCAACATTGATGCTTCGTGGTCAGAAATCGGCTATTTCCAGATCGGCGACAACCCGGGACGCAAAGAGCCGACGACCGGTGAAATCAATTACCGGAACGTTTTCCGGCATATCCATGGCAAAGGATACACCGGCGTGGCGGGAATGGAACATGGCAACGCGCAGCCCGGCAAGGAAGGCGAGCGCGCCCTGATTGATGCCTATCGCACCGTTGACGATTTCTGATCGTCGCTGAGACGCTCCGGAATCCGATAATTGATTCCCAACCGCTCCAGGTGCTGCAGATTCAGCGCCAGGCGCTCATAGAAGGCGTCCAGGTCCCGCGCCTCGCGAGGTGACCAGACCACTTCGGACAGTGCCATGGCACGTGGCCAGGCCATGTATTCCACGTATTCAGGGGTCGAGATGTACTCGGTCCAGACGTTGGCCTGCGCGCCCAGGATGTGTCGGGACTCCTCGATCGTCAACTCATCAGGTACTGGTTCGAACACATAGACGGTGTCCAGCGGAATGATCCGGCGGGCCCAGTTCATGGCCAGGGGTTCGGTCTGCGGATCTCCCTGATAGAAGTCAAAGTAGAGGTAGTCCGTCGGGGTCATGATCACATCGTGGCCCATCCGTGCGGCTTCTATTCCACCGATCGTGCCCCGCCACGACATGACCGTGGCGTTGGGAGCCAGTCCACCTTCGAGGATTTCGTCCCATCCCACCAGATTCTTGCCGAGGCGATTCAGGTGGGCCTCCACACGGTGGACAAACCAGCTCTGCAGCTGGGTCTCGTCGGCCAGGCCCTCCCGGCGGATTACTGCCTGGGCCACTTCGGACGCCTCCCACTGCGTCTTGGGCACCTCATCGGCGCCGATATGGATGAACGGTCCCGGGAAGAGCTCTGCCACCTCTGACAGTACCGTCTCCACAAAAGTGAAGGTGGCCTCCGACGGGCACATGATATCTTCCTGGATGCCCCACGTGGTCTTGACCTCATAGGGACCGTTGTGGCACCCCAATTCCGGATACGCTGCGAGTGCGGCCCCGGTGTGTCCGGGCATGTCGATCTCGGGCACGATGGTCACGAACCGATCGGCGGCATATTGGACTACTTCCCGGATCTGCTCCTTCGTGTAGAAGCCCCCATGGGGCTTGCCGTCGCCGATATACGGGTCCAGATTCTTCTCCACCACCGTTTCCCGTCGCCACGCGCCCACTTCCGTCAGTCGCGGGTAGGCATCGATCTCGACGCGCCATCCCTGGTCCTCGGTCAGGTGCCAGTGGAACACGTTGAATTTGTAGCGGGACATCGTATCGATGTAGCGCTTGACGAATGCCACGTCGAAGAAATGCCGTCCTACGTCGAGATGCATTCCGCGGTAGGAAAAGCGCGGGGCATCCTCGATGGTCACGTTGGGGAGCACCCAATCTGCCGAAAGGGCGGGGCCGGATCCTGAGAGTTCCGGTGGGAGCATCTGGTGCAGTGTCTGCAAGGCGTAGAATGCTCCGGCTGCATCCGAGCTTTCGATTGCCACGCCGTCTTCCGTAATCCGAAGGCGGTAGGCCTCTGCAGCAAGGTCAGGTACAAGCGCCAGGGAAATGTCTCCCTTGTCGGCCGTCACCGGCCAGCTGAATCCCGTCGGAAGACGCCAAGCCTCCGCTTGCCGCCCTGCCACAGCAGCCAGCGACGGGTCGTCCACACGGAATCCGGAATCCTCAGAAAGACGGTACGCGCCCTGGTGCCATGTGACCGAGGCAGGAACGGGAATCACTGCCAGGACAGCAGGCAACCCCGGATTGTCGCTCCCGGAACATCCCCCCATGAATACAGCGCCTCCGGTAATGACAATGGCTGCGGCGACGAGGCCGAAACGAGTCAGGAATGTAGAAAAAAGGCCATCAGAATTCGTCTTCTTCGTCATCTTCGGGGAGTTGGGGGGTAAGCGAATCAGGAATGGGAAGCGTCAGGCCGCGCAGGCGGATGCCCGTTGCGTTGAATCCGAACAGGTCTTCAGGGGAAAATACGCGACGGAAGTCGCTCGGACTGAAGAACGTCTCGAAGCGGGCTGCCAACTCGTCCAGGCGGCGCAGATAGTAGGCGGTGTTTTCGTCCGGCTGTACCGGATCCCACGCTGTGGACAGGCGGGCCTGTTCGAAGGCAGGGCTGCCATGGCCCATCCCTCCGACATACCAGCTTATCCGGTCCCCTTTGCGATACGGATGTCCGTCGCCGGCATTGTGCTCCCGAGCCAACTCATAGGCAGCACTCCGGGTGCGTTTCCCTGCATCCACATCCCGTTGGTAGATCTCGAGGCTGTCCTTCAGGGTCTCCGTACGACTGAATTCCATGGCGTGCTCCCACTTGTGGTCCGTGATGTGCTCCCTCAAGACCAGGTACAAGTCATGCAGTCCCTGGACGTCCTCGTTCAGCAACAGGGCCACCGCTTTGCGCATGAATCGCCGGCCGAATGGCTCGATCGAGCGGGAGACCAGGGCCGAGCCCTTCATCTTGATGCTCCCGTCGAATGAGCGCAGGGCGTAATTCTTTTTCTTGTAGGACAGGATGCGCTCGAAGCGGCCGTCGAATCCGATCCGGATGCCTTCGGGCATGTGCGCATTCAGGTCCGCAATGAATCCGCGCTCGGCCTCCTCTGAACGGATGCCGTCCGGTGGTACGAACAGCACGCCATCCGTGTCCACTTCGATGAGCGTTCCGCCCCGGTCAACGATCAGGCGCATGATGGATAGCAGCAGGTCCTGGCCGGTAGTGGCCACCCGGTCGGCCTCGGAATAGTCGTTGAAGAGGGCCCCGGAGAAGCCCAGATACCCGTAAAAGCTGTTGATGACAATCTTGTACGAGTTCTGACGGGCATCGAGTGCGCTCCGCAATTCGGTGTCCACGGCGCTCCGCATGGCGGCCTTGGCCTCCATCCGCAGGGTGGTCAGGCGGCGCAACAGCTCCGGGAAAAGACCGAGTGCATCCCGGTCCGGGCGGATGTTGTAATTGAGCATGATGGACGGATAGAGGCTCTCCACATCGGCGTAGACCACAGGTCCGGTGATGCCGGTGAAGAAGATGTCGGTATATCCGCCGTGGGACTGGCTGCCCCACTCCGACCGGGGAAGGGATTGACGGCGTCGCAGATGCTCCCGCACGAAGAGGCTTTCGATCTTGGACGCGGGGCCCATGCGCGCCACCTGTCCGTATTCCATGGGCAGCATCTGGGTCAACCAGAAGTTCGACTCGGACAGGTGGCGCGCAAGTCGTTCCGTTTCGATCACATCGTCCTCGGCATACCGGATGAGCCGTTCCGGATCCGATACCCAGAGCTCCGGAATCCGTGCGCCGTCCACATACGTGCGGTCGGCCGGCGCAAAGCCGAAATAGCGGCTCACTTCCTTGAGCCCGTACCCTGGCAGGTCCCGTTTCACGACATCGTAGTCCATGACCAGGAAGTACGTATCGATCACGTGCCGGCCTGTGATGTCGAGTGCCGTGAAATCAAGGCTGCGTTCGGCAAAGCGGGTCGAAGAGGCAAACGTCCGCGGCTCCGATCGATCCCGGCCGATGGCAAACGGAATACCGTGCATGGCACAGCGCCGCATCAGGTAGGGGAAGTCAAAGCGGTAGATGTTGTGTCCCTCGATCACATCCGGGTCCCGTGCCTGGATCAGCGCCACGGTTTCCTCGAGCAGCCGCTCTTCCGTCCAATCAGGTCCCCCGAGAACCTGACGCCAGCCCCGATTGTCCGAGAAGGCCACCAGGATGATCCGGTCTGCCCGCCGGTCCGCGTTGGGGAAATCCCCGCTGGCCAGGCATTCGATGTCCAGCTGCAGCCGGTGCAGGTCGTCGAAGTGCATGCCCTTGAACAGGGTTCGCCCCGACTGCATGAGGTACTGCTGGGCCGGGGAGGCAATTGTGTATACGGGGGTGGACTCCTCGGCATCGCGTGCCCGTTTCCCGATGTGGCGCACACCGTTCCAGTAATCGTGCCAGTTTCCGAAAACCACCAGTTTGCGCAGGTGCAGCCGCCCCTTCAGCTCCTGGAACCGGAATCGGGATCGGTCGAACCCCGCGAGGAAGCGGATGTCGGACAGGAACAGGAAGGGGTAGAACGGGACTTCGGAAACCGAAACCTTCAGCCCGTCCTCCGAACGCCGCCAGACGTGCACATGCCCACGCGCCGTGGCCCGGTCCGTGACCGGTTGGACAGCCACGATCCGTGTCGTGTCATCATGTCCGTAAAGCAGGGGGTCGGGCGAAACCACGGCGGCGGCAGAATGGGGAATGCCTTGGAGTGTACGTGTCTTCCGGCTGCGTGTCCAATCCGTTCGGCAACCGGTGGATCGGGCGGCGGAGCCCGACGGGGCGTGCGAACCGTCCGAGAATACGCGCCTTCCTGTCACGGATCCTGGCCCGGACCGATGGCAGCGGCTATTTTGCGGTATGTCGACCGGAAAACCTTCCATACTTCGTACGCGCCTCGAAATCAGGCAGTTGGGTCACCGCTTCGGCCAGCGCGTACTGTTCCGCCGCGTGGACCACGTCTTCGACGGAGGTGTGACGACCGCCATCACCGGGTCCAATGGCTCGGGAAAGTCCACACTGGTGCGCATACTGGCCGGTCTGACCCGACCCACCAAGGGGGATGTCCTGCTCCAGGTGGACGGCGCCGAGGTCGATATGGAGCGTCGCCCCTTGCTGTGCGGGATGGTGGCACCGTACCTGAATGTGTACGACGGATTCTCTCCACGGGAGAACCTCGAATTCCTGGCATCGGCGCGTGGGCTCCATCATCGCGCAGAGCGCGTTGAGTCGGCCCTCGAGCGCGTGCAGCTGACCGACAGGGCCGACGATCCGGTCGGGACCTTCTCCTCCGGGATGATCCAGCGTGTCCGTCTGGCCTGTGCCATCCTGGCGGATCCCCCGGTACTGCTGCTCGACGAACCGACGGCCACGCTGGATGCCCGCGGTGTCGGGATTGTCCGCGCCATCGTCGAAGAAGCCAGCGGGCGGGGATGTGTGGTCATCGTGGCCACCAACGAACCGGACGAAGCGGCCGCGTGCGACCTGCAGCTCGACGTGGAGTCGTTCCGCTGACAGGGTTCAGCGCTGCTGGAAGAGCTCGCGCCGGAAGGCCAGCGCCATG
This sequence comes from Bacteroidota bacterium, assembly GCA_027620595.1. Classification (GTDB taxonomy): domain Bacteria; phylum Bacteroidota; class Rhodothermia; order Rhodothermales; family UBA10348; genus JAAZVD01. Next base: position 13,294 of record JAQCDI010000032.1, read on the forward strand.
ATCGCAACGTGGGCCCCGGCGTCTTCGAGCGCCCCTGCTGCCGCATCGAGCGTGAACGGCTCCATCAGGATACAATCCACCAGGAGTACCCGGTATCCCGTTTCCAGTGGTCCGGACGCTTCAAACACGCCCCGCACATTCTTCAGTCGTCCCTCGCGGTCCAGATCGTTCTGTGCTGCGCCGAGGCGCGTTCTTCGCAGGAGATCCG
>JAQCDI010000033.1 GCA_027620595.1 Bacteroidota bacterium
GATCCGCCGAACTGGGTTTGGATGGGCGCCGGAACGTGCGGTCGATGCTGCTCCAGACGGAGCAGCGTGTCATGCTGCATTGGGTATGCACGGAATTTGAAGCCCGGGTAGCAGACTGGGATTCCAGGGTAACCCTTCTCTCCGGAGGTCACAGGGCCCTTTTCACTGCCACGGTGGCCCTCACAGGTCGTTGGCGCGCGGACACGGCGGCATCCCCCGGAATACGGTTCGTGCCGGCACTCACCATGCTCCTCCGCTCAGGTCAATACGCCTGGCTGGAGGTGGGTGTTCGACGCACAGCGCGCAATCCGACCATCAACGAGTGGTTCTGGTATCCCGGGGGCAATCCGGATCTACTGCCGGAATCAGGTTGGGAAGCCCAGGTCAGCCTGGGAGGCAGTTCCACCCATCGGAGTGTGGCCGGAGAGGGGTTTTCCTGGCGCATCACATTCTACGAGGCCCGATTGCTCGACCGCATCGTCTGGCGACCGCGTTTCCAGGGCGCCGCCCTGCAGGTGTGGTCCCCTTACAACCTGGGACGTACCCACAGCCGCGGGGTGGATGTCATGCTTTCCCGGGACACCCGATCCGGGCTCCGGGTCCTCGGCTCCGGGTCCTGGGTACACATCGTGGATCGCTCCCGCAAGGCGGCGGCTTCATGGAATCGTCCCCTGCCCCACGTGGCCCCTTTCATGGCTCATCTTGGCGCTGAGCACTCCATCGGTACATGGACCCTCGGCCTCGACCTGCTGGCCCAGTCGAGACGCCCCACCTCCCCCGATGGGCATCGCTACCTGCCTTCCTGGTCCCAACTGGACGCTTTCCTCCAGAGGGAAATGCAATGGTCCGATCATCCGGTACAATGGCGACTCGAAGCCAGGAATCTCCTGGACCAGCGCAGGGAATCCTCCCGGTTCATGCCGCTCCCCGGACGACACTATGCCCTCTCCCTTCGCTTCCACGTCCGGAGGGACTGATTTCCCTCCTCTTCCTCCCTTTCCCCCCGCCCAACAACGATTCCTCATGAACCGCACCACGTTCCTCCCGCTGCTCCTCTGTCTGTTCTTTTCCGCCTGTGACGCCACCGACCCTTCTCCTGGCCCGGATGCGGCCAAGAGGATCCTTGTGGTCAATGGGGGCAATTTCTCTGACCAGAATGGACATCTCACGGCCTGGGATCCGTCTTCAGGCACCACACGACAACTACCTGATCAGGCCGGATTCCTTCACGGCATCCATGCCGGTGCCGACCACCTGATGGTCCTGGTGAACACGTTCAACGGGGGTCGGGTCGATATCCTTGACGCCGGCACCCTGGAACTCGTGGATCAATGGACCGGCATGGATGCCCCCCGGGATGCCTTGATCTCGGAAAGCGATGCCTGGCTTGTCACCTCGACGTTCGGTTCGCCGGGCAAACTCCTGCGTCTGGATCCGGTTTCGGGAGGAATACGCGCCGAATTCCAGGTTGGAGAGGTTCCCGAGAGCATTGCCGGTTTTGCCGACCGGATTGTGGTAGCCAACAACGGTTCACTGGGAAGTGGCAACACATTGAGCGCCGTGGATCCGGTCGGCGGAACCGTTACGACCCATCCCGTGGCCTGCGATGGCCCCCGGGAGCTGTCCGTGCCGTTGGTCGAGCCCGGCTGGGCCGTCAAATCCAATGTGGTCGACGGAGAAACCGTCTATTCATCGGATTTTTCCGAGGTCCTGTCCCGTACGCACGGGAGGATCCTGTTTCTTGATGCGACGCTTTCCCCGTCGACCACATTGGATTTGACGGCCCAGCCGGGCTCGACCAACGGCACGGACGCGGGATTCCTGGACGCCACGACCGGACACCTGTATCTCACGCTGTCGACCGGGGAGGAGATTCTGGTTGTCGATGTGCGGAGTCGAAGGATGGCGACCTCGTTCCAGGTGGCTTCGGACGCATCGTGGACCGGGCTTTCGGGTATTGCCCACGACCCCGCCACGGGACACACGTACGTGGGTCGTTTCCCGACCTCCGCCGCGGGTCCCTTCCCGGACTACGCCTCGGCCGGGTCGGTCTGGATCCTGGATGGCGGGGGCGCGTCCATCGGTTCGTTCACCGTCGGTGCATCCCCTTCGGCCATCCTGATCCAATGAAAGGGCGGCATCCGCGCATCGACCGCTGCATCTGCAGCAAGGTGCCCTTCAGTGAGCTCAAGGAAGCCGTCGACCGGAGCGGCGCCGACAGCCTCGAGGCCCTGCAGCGGGAGCGCGAGTTCGGCATCAACTGCCGGCTCTGCCATCCCTACGTCCGGTGCATGCTGAAAGACGGGCGAACCGTGTTCCACGAGATCCTGCGCGATGATTCCTAGCGCGCGTACTTGGCCGCGATCGTTGCCAAGCGCGCGTCAATTTCAGCACGTGAATACCACGTTCCGCGCACCATGACGCCCGCATGGTCAGCAATCCGGGAGATATCCTCCAGGGGATTGGACTCCAGCAGCAACAGGTCGGCGCGATGTCCTGCGGCAACCCGTCCGAACGTGTCCTTGTGGGCAAAGTAGTCCCCCACGTTGCGGGTGCCACTCACCATGATCTGCCGCGGGGACATGCCGGCGCCCGCCATCACGAGCATTTCGCGGTGCAGCGAGAATCCCGGTACGGAGAACTGCTGCGGAGCATCCGTACCCATCAGGATGCGGGCGCCGGCATCGGAAAGCGCGCCGAGCACCCGCATGCGCAGATCGATCACGGCCCGACTGGTGGCGGGGTCGTACTGACCGGAAGAAGCCCGGGAGCGGTATTGGTTCGACCAGGAGTCCACGGCCGTCTGCGGGACGTACTTGAGTTCATCGTAGGCCAGCATGTCCTCCAGGGGCGTCGTAAGGAACAGGGTCTCCCAAAGGGCCATGGTGGGTACGATCCAGGCCCCCTTCTGGATGGTTTTCTGCACCAGGCGGTTGAGCTCCACCACGTTGACTGACGTCAGGCCGCCTCCGAGGGCCTCGACATAACCATCCACGTGGTCGAACGTCTCCTGTCCCATGTCCAGAGCGTGGTCCAGGCCGACATCGGCCGGCACATGACCGCCAAAACGGATGCCCAGGCTGTTGGCGGTGCGCGCCATGGCGTCGTACTGCTCGCGGCTCAATCCCGGATGGATCTTCAGCAGGTCCCACCCTTCGGCCGCCTGGGCACGGACGCGTTCTTCGGCCTGGGCCGGAGAGGATACCGCGTTGCCGTTGAAGCTTGGTCCGGCCAGGTACAGTGTCGGCGAGGCCAGATCGCCCCGGTTGGCCCGCTCGCGCAGGTCCAACTGCCCCGGGTAGCCCAACATGCCGCGCACGGTCGTGATGCCATTGGCCAGGTAGAGGAAGAGCACTTCCTCCACGGTTTCGGCGGGCTGGTTCGGGGGAGGGATGTGGCCGTGCATCTCGGCCAACCCCGGCATCAGATGGCGGCCCCGGCCCTCGATGACGACGGCGTCCGCCGGGACCGGAACGGTTTCGCGCGGTCCGACCGCCACGATGCGGTCCCCCTCGACGAGCACCGTGTGCCCTTCGAGTACGCGTTCCGTGTCCATGGGGATGACCCGGACATCGACAAATGCGGTGACCTGTGCGTGGGAAAGGGGGGCAAGGCAGGACAGGAGCAGGGCGCAGAGAAGCCCCGGGAGGCGGGAATCGGGTCGCATGATCGGTCCGTGGCAGGATGGTTGGGAGCTGACTCAACGGAAAATCGGACGCCGGGATTCGTTGCGCACCGCGGTGGCATTCGAATGACCCGTCCGGAACCGCTCCGCAGGCCTGGAGTGACAACCACTCCATCCGGACGTCCCATGCCCGTTCCCATCCCTTCGCCCAACCGGAAGGAAAGGTGGCCCTTCGCCGGGCCCTCGCTCCTTCCCGTTCACCGGGCCTTCGTGTGCCTGGCCGGTCTGTTTTTCGGCTTCCTTGCCGGTCTCCCTGCCGCGCGCGCGCAGGAGGCCCTTCCCCGCACCGAGTCCGAGCGACTCGAGCATCTGGTGTCGGCCATTCCCCATCCGCTCCGACGCTCCTTCGGCGGTGGTTCGCACGGCGCCTCCCGGGAGCTGCAGGATCGCTTTGATGTCTCGTTCTACCACCTGAACCTGAACCTGGACCCGGATCGCACACCCGAAGTCCTGGGTCACGTGCGGGTGCAGGGCCGTGCCCTGGTCAGGACGGACACGATGCAGTTGGATCTGCATGCCTCGATGAGGGTGCTCGGCGTCTTTTCCGGTTCCACCGCACCCCTGTCCTGGGCCCATCAAGGGAATCGCCTGCTCATCGTCCCCTCCACGCCCCTCGAATCCGTGCAGGAGCATCATGTGGACATCGTCTATCAGGGCGACCCCGTCTGGAACAGTGCGCTGGGGGGTTATACCTCCGGACGTCGGCCGGGCGGCGACCGCTACATCTGGACCCTCTCGGAGCCCTATGGCTCCATGACCTGGTGGCCCACCGAGGATCACCCGGCCGACAAGGCCGACTCCGTTCAGGTCACGCTGACCGTGCCGACCGGCATCACGGCCGTTTCCCAGGGTACCCTGGAGTCGGAAATAGCGCACGAGAACGGCACGACAACCTTCGACTGGTTCCATCGCTACCCGATTGCCACCTACCTCGTGTCCATTGCCGCCGGTGAATACCGGCACGACGTGCAGACCTACGAGCGGCCTGCAGATCTGGAGGCCCGCTACGGTGGGGCCCGCTTTCCGATCGAATCCTGGGCCTATCCCGGCGTCCCCGCCTTCGAGGGGATCAGCGAAACCAGCGGATGGCGCCTCACGCCCGAGGTCATGGCCACCTTCGAGCGCTGGTTCGGTCCCTACCCGTTTGCCCGCGAGAAGTACGGCAATGCCCATTTCACGGTGCGCGGGGGCATGGAGCACCAGACCGTGAGCAGCATGGGCAACATCGGCATAGAGCTCATTGCCCACGAGCTGGCGCATCAATGGATGGGCGATGCCGTGACGCCGTCCTCTTGGCGGGATCTGTGGCTTAATGAGGGCTTTGCTACGCTAGGCGAGATGCTGGCCTTCGAGGCCGACCCCAAATACCGATTCATCCGCGGGCTTCTCTTCAACATCTACTACAACCGCGCCCGGGATGCCCGCGGTACGCTGGTCCTGGCCGACACGACCGACGCCTCGGACATGTTTGTCCATGCCCGCGTCTACGCCAAGGGGTGGATGGTCCTGCGGATGATCCGTCATCAGGTCGGGGATCAGGTCTTCCAGCAGATCCTCGAAACGTGGGCCACACAGCATCGCTACGGTTCGGTCGGTACGCGGGACTTCCAACGTGTCGTGGAGACCGCCACAGGACGGGACTGGTCCCTCTTCTTTGACCAATGGGCGTACACGGGTACGGGCGAACCGCAGTTCGCCGCGGCCTGGCAGGATCTATCGGCGGGCGGTCAATACCGCGTCCGAGTGCAGATCAACCAGATCCAGGAGGCCGACGAGTCCAATACGCCGGCCTTTGCCCTGCCGCTGCCGGTCGTGGTCCGGACGGATACCGACGCGCGCGTCTTCGTGCTGGATGTCACGCAGCGTCAGGAATCATGGGACCTGGACCTGGATGCGCCCCCTGTGGGCATGGAGGTGGATCCGGATCGCTGGATACTCAAAGGGGAAACGCTCCTGCTTTCAGAAACGCGGGTCGAGGAGCGGCCGGATCCCGCGCTGCGCCTCGAAGTGGCCCCCCATCCCGCCGACGGCCCCTTGCGCTTCCGGGTGTGGGCCACGCCAAAGGATGCATCTTCCGTCAGGGTGGAGCTCTTCGACCTGCAGGGCCGTCGGCTCTTTGAGCGCACCTGGGCGCGGGATCCGGCCGGTGAAGCGGTCCGGGTGGAGGACCTGCCCGCAGGCCGCTATCTTCTGCGCGTTCGGACCGCTCGCCTTGTCGAGGAGCGGCTCGTCGTCGTGACCCGCGGCTGAAGCGCCGCCCCTGCCATCCCTCTTCCATGACCTTCTCCATCCGCGGAGCCCGTCCCGAGGACGCGGCCGATCTGGTCCACCTGATCAACCAGCTGGCAGCCTATGAGCGGCTGGCGCATGCCTCCCGACCTGACGAGGCCACGCTGGCGGCCCAGTTGGCTGCGGATGCCCGGCCGAGGATCGAAGCCCTTGTGGCCCATGACACCGCGTCGGGAAGGTGCATCGGTTTTGCCTTGTACTTCCACAACTATTCCACCTTCTTGACCAACTTCGGACTTTTCCTGGAAGACCTGTTTGTCGAACCGGATTGTCGGGGTCAGGGAGTGGGGTTCGCCCTTTTCCAGGCCCTGGCGCAGATTGCCCGGGAGCGCGGGTGCCAGCGCCTGGACTGGAACGTCCTGGACTGGAACGAGAGCGCCATCGGGTTCTATCGCAAGCTGGGGGCCGAGCCCCTTTCGGATTGGGTCACCATGCGGCTCGATCGATCCCATATCGTGTCGCTGGCCGGAGAAAACTGAACGGCGTTGCTTTGAAAGGGGACGCCGCCTGTGTCATGGTGTGCCCGGATCCTGGGCCGCCACGATGTCTCCCTGGCACGTGATGCGCTCGCCGGGACCCGGCTCGCGCGTCGGCGCGTCACCGGGCGAAAGCGGCGGATCACAGTCTTTGGGGACATAGTGGGTATGGCTTCCATGCGGTACTTCGAAGTACGGCCGGGAATCGAAAGTGCCGATCGAGTCCACGAAAACGAATGCGAGAAACAACCCGATGATGAGCAGGAGATAGAACCGGGCACGCTTTTTCATGGCATCGAAGGACTCGAATGGCTGGGGTCGGAAGCCCTGAAGGGCATCCGGTACGGCCGATTGAACCTTCTTGCCCCCGTGCATGTTCTCCCTGCGCCGCGGCCTCTGAACGAAGCGGGGCCTCCACCACCCGAACCTCTTTCCTTCCTCCCTTTGAAGCGGCTCACGTATACCGTGTTCTGGCTCCTTCTGGGTGCCGGCCACCTGGCTGTCGGTCCGGCGCATGCGCAGGACGTCACAGGTCGGGTGCTCGATGCCGAGACCCGGGATCCCCTGCCGGGAGCCACGGTCGTGCTGTTGCGCGATGGAGCGCAGCAGGGAGGGCAGATCACCGACTTGCAGGGGCGCTACCGGTTCAGCGACCTGGCGCCGGGCATCTGGGTCCTTGAAGCATCCTTTGTCGGATACGAAGCCGTGCGGGATACCGTGTCGCTGCCCTGCGCCGGAGCGCTGGATTTCCTGTTGCCGCCGCAGCGGGCGCTCATGGAAGAACTCATCGTCGAGAGCCAGCGCGGGGATACCGAACGCTTCAGGGCAGGGCTCGAGACCATCAGGCCCGAGGATCTCAAACGGGTACCTACGCCCGGGGCCACCTACGACCTGGCGGGTTACCTGCTGACGTTGCCCGGTGTGGTGACCACCGGAGACCGTGGAGGGCAGCTCTTCGTGCGCGGAGGCACACCGACGCAGAACCTGATCCTGCTGGACGGTATGCGGATCTTCCAGCCCTTCCACGTGGTCGGCTTCTTCAGCGCTTTCCCGGCCGACATCGTGTCTTCGGCGGATGTCTACGCCGGCGGCTTCAATGCCCGCTACGGGGGGCGGATTTCCTCGGTGATCGATATCCGTACGCGGAACGGCAACAAGGAAAGGGTCGCCGGCTCGGCGTCCCTCTCGCCATTCCTGAGTGGGATGCTGCTCGAGTTGCCGGTCAAGAAAGGGGAAGCTTCGCTCCTTTTTTCTGCGCGCGAGTCCCTCATAGACCGCGTTGCACCGGATCTGCTCGGGCAGGAGCTGCCGTTCCGGTTCGGAGACCGGTTCGCCAAATTCCATGCCTTCCTGAACCAGACCAGCTCCCTCACACTCACGGCATTGCGGAGCTCGGATACCGGCAATCTCCGCTCAGGCGATGAAGGCGACCCGGATGCCGGCATCCGGCGTTCGACCTGGAACAACGAGGCCTACGGGGTGCGCTACACCTACATTCCACCCGAAGCCGCCGTGATGACCGAATTCTCGGTCTACTACTCCTCGCTGGACAGCCGATACCGGCAGACCGAACAGGATGTCCGGTCGGCCGACGTGTCCGAACTGTCCCTGAACATCGGCTTTACCTACCTGCTCGGGCCGAACCAGATCAACTTCGGCATCCACGGCACCACCCATTTCTTCGATTTCGATTCAGGGCTGGGCCGCAGCCAGGTCAGCACGGGCGTTTCGAGCGGGGGAGCGTTCTTCGAGGGGCGCTATGAGCTCAATCAACGGGTCCAGGTCGAGCCCGGCGTCCGGATCGAAGCATTCTCGAGGGGACTGCGCCGAACCGTGGCCCCCCGCCTGCGCTTGACCCTCCTTCCGTCCGGAGCCGGCAGCCGCCACCGGTTGAGTCTGGCCTGGGGGCGGTATCACCAGCAGATTGTGGGCCTGAACAATGAACAGGATGTCTCGGACGTGTTCACCGTGTGGACCGCGTCTCCGCGGGGTACGCCGGTTCCGATGGCCAGGCACTACATCGCCGGTTGGCATGTCCGGCCCGTTCGCGGCGTGGAGTTGACGGTGGAGGGATACCGCAAGGATCTGTCGGACCTTTCCTTCCCGGTCTTCTCGGACGAAGTAGGGCTGACGGCCGAATTCTCGCAGGTCAACGGTCGCGCAGAGGGGGTGGATCTGAAGGCCGAGATTTCCCGGCAGCGTCTGTATCTGTCGGCCTCCTACGGGTATGCCATCGTGGAATACCATCGACCGGCGCAGCGCTCCAGGGCCATCTTCATAGCCGGTACCGGCCATTCCGTTCTCCTTCCGGATCTGTCTTTCAATCCCCCGCATGACCGGCGGCACCAGGTGGGTGCGCTGGCACGACTGGCATTCGGCCGTTGGACGCTCGGGGCGCAATGGCAGTTCGGTTCGGGTCTGCCCTTCACGCAGGTCAACGGATACTACACCAGCATCGAGATCGACGGTCCGGACGATACCGGGTACCTGGAGGATACCGGACAGACCTTCGTTTCCCGCGCCGGGGCCTACGGGGGGCGCATGCCCATCTATCATCGCCTCGATCTGACCCTGGAGCGCACGTTCCTGCTGCGCCATGCCGACCTGACCTTCCAGGCCGGTGCCATCAACGCCTACGACCGCGCCAACATCTTCGAGTACAACGTCTTTACCGGCAACCGCGTCGACCAGTTGCCGATCATCCCTTCCGTGGGCCTGCGGGTGGACATGCGATGAAACGGCTGCTGCTCATCCTGTCTTTCGCGCTCGTCCTGGCCGCGTGCGACAATACGGTCGACCCGGTACTGGAGGACGCGGACGTCCGCTACGCGGTCCATGGTTTCCTGGACATGCGCACGGATCGACAGATTCTCCGCATCGAGTCGCTGCGTCCGACCATCCTGGCCGAGGCGGGGGCGATGGTGGGGGTGGACGTGGTCGTGGCCGAAGAAGGGACAGGCGTGCGGCATGTATTCCGGGATTCGTCAGCAACGGCGTCGGATGGGAGCCCGCTGACGTTGTTCGTGGCCTCGTTCAGGCCACAGGCCGGGCGCACCTACCGGCTCGAAGCAGGCCGGCCGGGCGAGTTGCCCCTCGTGGCCACGACCCGCATTCCCATGGCGCCTACCCTGCAGTTCGGAAACGTCACAGGAACCCTAGAAAACCTGGAGCAGGTGCTCTTCCTGACCGGCATCGAAGGGGTCCCGGAAGGGGTAACGATGTACTACACCGTGACGCCGCCGGCGCAGGATGACCGGGTCACCATACCGGTGCGGTATGGACGCCTGGCCAGCGGCCCTGTCTCCGACCTGAACTTCTCCGTGAGCTACACCTCCGACCGCTTCGTCGTCATGAACGCATTGCGCCTCAACTCCGATACACCGGGAGTCCGGCTGGGCCGGATCGAGATGAGTGTGGACCTGCCCAGCCCCGAATGGCGGCTGGTACAGCCTGGCAATATCCAGCGAGGGCACGGTCAATTCGCGTCGGTCGGAAGGTATAGGTACTCCTGGCGCCTCGACCGGCCGAGCGTGGAAATCCTGGGATGGATCGATGAACAGGCCGGGGAATGAAAGCCGTGCCGGAGGCGTCCATCGGTGCGTGCAGGTCCGGGGAATTGCCCCGCCCTGGCTGCCATCTGACCCGGGATCGTCGTACTTTGTCGCCCCCAACCCAACCCCCTGAATCCTTGTCTTTTCCTCTCCGTAGGTCGCTCGCCGCAGTCCTGCTGATCCTGTCGCTGACCACCGTGACGGCAGCCGCCCAGAACGCGACCATTCGTGGCTTCGTGACCGACGTTTCCGATGGGCAGCCACTGCCCGGTGTCAACGTCGTCCTGACCAACGCCGCAGGCGAACTCTACGGGAACGCGTCCGATACGGATGGCTTTTTCGCCATTTCCCGGGTACCTGCCGGCACCTACATCCTGCGGGCCACCTACATCGGCTTTCAGGAGCATGAGCAGGAGATCCGTCTGGTGGCCGACGAGATCCAGACCGTGCGCATCCAGATGCGGGTCGAGGAGACCGAACTGGGCGAAGTGGTTGTCGAAGGGGCGCGAGAAACCGTCGGGGCGGCCAACGTGACGGCCGGTCTGCAGACGGTTCGCCCGGCGGACATTGCACTTGTCCCGGCCCCGGACATCTCGGCCGACCTGGTCAACTACCTGACCGCCCTTCCCGGCGTGGTATCGCAGGGGGACCGCGGTGGGCAGCTCTTCATTCGCGGGGGCGAACCGACACAGAACCTCGTCCTGCTCGACGGGATGCAGATTTTCCAGCCCTTCCACGTGGTGGGCTTCTTCTCGGCCTTTCCGTCGGACATCATCAATACGGCGGATGTCTATGCCGGGGGCTACGGTGGCAAGTACGGCGGCCGGCTCTCCTCCGTCATTGACATCACGGCCCGGACGGGCAACAAACAGCGTCCGGTGGGCGCTGTCACCGTGGCTCCGTTCGTGAGTTCGGTGCGTCTGGAAGGACCGCTGCTTCCCGGAAAAGTGTCTTTCCTGGCGTCCTACCGCAAGTCGGTCATCGAGCAGGGAGCGGCCAAAATCATCGACGAACCTTTGCCGTTCTCGTTCGACGATGCGTTTGCCAAGATCCACGCCAACCTGGGTCAGAGTGCCCAATTCTCGGTCTCGGCCATCCGCACGAACGATTCGGGCCGCCTCGGGATCAACCCCCTCAACGAGGATTCCGATGGCATCACGCAGGACGAGGTCAATTGGGTGAACCAGGCCGTCGGTTCGCGCTTCATCTTCCTGCCGGCTTCGCTCCCGGTCTTTGCCGAAATCCTGATCAACTATTCCACGCTGACCAACGAGTTCGGCCCGTCAGGCAATCCGGAGCGCTCCACCGAGGCCAGCATCTTCAACTTCCAGTCCAACGTGACCCACTATGTGGGCAACAACAATTTCAACTGGGGCATCTTCCTGAGCTCGTCCCAACTGGATGCCAACCTGGGAGGACTGTTCCAGAACCTGGACGTGCAGACCGAATTCATCACGGAGGGCGGGGCCTATCTCGAACCTGAATTCAAGCCGACCCCGGGGTTGAATATCCAGCCCGGCATTCGTCTGCAGTCGTTTCCCTCCAAGAGCGCGTCCTTCCTTGAGCCCCGCCTCCGCGTGGTCTGGAACACGGGCATCCATCGCCTGTCGGCCGCCGGTGGTATCTATCACCAGGAAATCACAGGCCTCAACGACCGGCGCGACGCAGGGGATATCTTCACGGCCTGGTCGGCCGCGCCGTTCGGCATCATCCCCGAGGCCAAACACCTCATCGCGGGATACCGGATCGAGCCCAACCGGTGGGTGCGCATGTCCGCCGAAGGGTTCTACAAGGACCTCACCAACCTGAACGTGCCCGAGTGGACGGCTTTCCCGCGTTTTACTACCAACGTGCAGATTGCCGACGGTACCGCCCGAGGCCTCGATCTGCGGCTTGAAATCGGTGCCACCGAGGCCTTCCAGACCACCATCAGCTGGGGGCGCTCCAACGTCGAATACCAGACCACGGCCCGCGCCCTTCAATTGCTGACGGGCGACGACGAGGTGGCATATGCGCCTCCGCACGACCGTAAGGATCAGCTCAACGTAATGACCAACGTGCAGGTCAAAGGCTTCAATTTCAGCGTGCGCTGGCAGTTCGGATCAGGCCTGCCCTTCAACGAGTCCCTCGGCTTCGACCGCTGGATCATGCTCGATTCGCTCGCCGTCATCACCGAGGAGCCCGGGCAGGAACGCGTGCTTTACGGCCGCCCCTACACCGGCCGCCTGCCCACCTACCACCGCCTCGACGTGTCCCTCGATCGGGAATTCCGCGTCGGACCGACCACGTTCCTCACGGTGCAGACCGGCCTCCTGAACGCCTACGATCGACGCAACCTCTTCTATCTGGACCTCTTCACCCTTCGCCGGGTGGACCAGCTTCCGCTCATTCCCACGTTGGGCCTGAAACTAGAATACAAATGATGGACGCCTCGAAGCACATGAGCCGCCGGCGCCCTGCCCTCCGACTCCTGCCCTTCCTCCTCCTTCTGGTACTCGTTTCAACGGGGTGCGAGGACGCGGTGAACCCGTTTGTCGAGGAGGATCGCTACTTCACCCTGTTCGGCTATCTGGATACGGCCAACGATGAGCAGTTCGTGCGGGTCATTCCGCTGCGCACCGACTTCGCGGCCAGCGAGGATACGTCCATCGATGCCACGGTCACGACCCTGGAAGTCGAATCCGGTCGTACCATCGTGTGGGCGGATTCGGTGATCACGTTTGCCGACGGCTCGGTTGGTCATGTTTTCCATGCTCCGTTCCGTCCCATTCCTGGATGGACGTATGAGCTGAACGTGACGCGTGCGGACGGCAAGCAGGTGCGTGCATCGACCACGATTCCGATTTTCACGGGCGTCGAGCTCGATGCGCCCATCATCTCCACCTCGTTCGTCTTCCAGAAGATCCGCTGGACGGACATCGACTTCAAGCCATTCCGCGTCGAGGTATGGTACCGGTTCCTGAATTCGTCACCGGGACTGCCCTTCCTCGAAGCCGTGATTCCCTATGGCAACGTCAGCGAGGAATACGGCAAGCTCGTCGAGGGCAACAAATGGGAGGTCCTCGTACAGTTGACCAAGGACAAGGAGGATGTCACCGAGGCGCTGGGCCTTTCCGAGAATGCCCGCCCGTTCCTGATGTCGGTCGGCATGCGGTTCACCATGACCAGTGATTCCTGGCGTCCGCCGGACGGAGTCTTTGACGAAGAAGTGCTCGTGCAACCCGGAACGTTCTCGAATGTGGACGGCGGATTCGGCTTCTTCGGATCGGTCAACCAGTACACCTACGAGTGGACCCTCTCGCCGGAGATCACCTCGCTCGCGGGCTATTCCTTCCCGAACTGATCCCCGCGTCGGCATGGGCCGTGGGTCCGCGTGACGCGTATTTCAAGCCAAGGCATTCTTCATCGGTCTTTCCCGGGGTTCGGCCCCGGATGCGCGGCGCGGAAATGAACTTTT
>JAQCDI010000034.1 GCA_027620595.1 Bacteroidota bacterium
GGATCGGACCAGATCCATCGAGGCCAGGGTTGCAACGGGATCTCCGCCCGGTTCCACCCCGGCCGATTCACAGCCCGCGCCCACGAGGGCACCGACCATCAGCACGGCCAGGAGGGCAATCCGCGAACGGATGCGGTTCATTGTTTTCATGGTTCTTCCTCAGCTTCGTCCAACTTCACGAACGCAGGGCGAATGCCCTGCTCAATGACATAGAGCCGGGAAGGGGGAAAACGTAACCTGTGCCTCTGAGCGGAAGGGTTGGGTGGCGGTTCGCCCGTCCATCCTACCAGCTGTACTCGGTCTTGTCGATGACCTGCACGGCAGAGCCGATGATCAACGGATCGGGAGCAATGACCACCGTTTCATTCTTCTGGGGATAGTCCAGGTTGTAGAGGAAGTGGTTGATGCAGTTGAGACGCGCGCGCTTCTTGTCGTCGGACTTGACCACGGTCCACGAGGCTTCCGAGGTGTCCGTGTGGAAGAACATGTTGAGCTTGGCCTTCGTGTAGTCGTCCCATTTGTCGCGGGAGGCGCGGTCGATGTCGCTCAGCTTCCAGCCCTTGAGCGGGTCGGATTCGCGCGAATCCATCCGGGCCTTCTGGGCCTTGCGGGTCACCGAGAACCAGTACTTGAACAGGATCGTGCCCGAACGGACCAGCATGCGTTCGACCTCGGGTGCCTGCCGCAGGAACTCCTTGTATTCCCTGCCCGTGCAGAAACCCATGACGCGCTCCACGCCGGCCCGGTTGTACCAGGACCGGTCGAAAAAGACCATCTCTCCCTTGGTGGGAAACTGCTCTACGTAGCGCTGGAAATACCACTGTCCGCGCTCCTCATCGGTCGGTTTCTCGAGGGCCACGATCCGCGCTCCGCGCGGATTGAGGTGCTCCATGAATCGCTTGATCGTGCCGCCCTTGCCGGCCGCATCCCGGCCCTCGCAAACCACCATGATGCGCTGCCCGGTTTCCTTGGCCCAGCGCTGCACTTTCAGGAGCTCGATCTGCAAAAGACGCTTGCGCGTGTCATACGCGTTGCGGCTCAGCTTGGATGGGTACGGGTAGATGCTGTCCCGGAAGAGCAGGTCGATCTGTTCCTTGGAGTATCCGAGGTCATACCGCACGCGGTCCGTGCGGGGCGCATCATATTCCAGCATGGAAAAACCCTTGGGACCGAGGCCGAGTGAGGATTCGCCTTCCTCCGCAGAGGAATCCACTTGGGTCAGGTCGACAACTTTGATCTTCCTGGCAGACATGGGGTCGCAAACTCGGGTTGGGCCAGGGACGGACAAAGGTAACGTCCTTTGGACATGGAAACACGCCAGTACACCTTCACAAGGGGCCCCGATTCCGCGGGCCCGGGTACGGAGACGAGGAAAGGATGCAACCGTCATCCTATATTGCAGGACGACCGCGGTGCGTGGCTCCGCACCGGAAGGTGACCGCAGAAAGCAATTCCCCCTTTTGCACTGTCAGTCCACCCTGAAATGATGTACGCCATGCCTTGGGTAAGGAATCTGATCCTGATTGCTGCCCTTTGGGGACTTTCGGGAATCAACACGTCGGCTGTGGCCCAGTCGCACTCCGTTGCGCGTCAGTGGAACGAAGCCCTGCTTCAGTCCATCCGGGAGGATTTTGCGCGTCCCACGGTTCACGCCCGCAACCTCTTCCACACCTCGGTCCTCATGTGGGACGCGTGGGCCGCCTATGACCCGTCGGTCGAACCTTACCTGTTGGGCAATGAGCGGTATGGTTTCACGTGCACCTTCGAAGGCGTGCCCGATCCCGGAAACGTTCGTGCGGCCCGGGAAAAGGCCCTGAGCTATGCTGTGTACCGTCTCCTGAGGCATCGATTCGCCCAATCCCCCAATTGGCAGGCGGCTTGGGCGCGTTACGACATCCTCATGAACGAACTCGGGTATGACCGCACGTTCTCGTCCATGGACTATGCGGACGGCGATCCGGCTGCGCTGGGCAATTACCTGGCGGACTGCATGATCCGCTATGGTCTTGAGGACGGGTCCAACGAGCAGGAAGCTTATGCCAATCGGCACTACCGTCCTGTGAACCCCCCTCTGGCGCCACCGTTGCCCGGCAATCCGCACATACTTGACCTGAACCGGTGGCAGCCGCTGTCCTTCGACATTTTCATCGACCAGGCCGGTCAGGAGATCCCTGTCGGCACACCGGAGTTCCTCGGGCCCGAGTGGGGGCGGGTTCACCCGTTTTCCCTGACCCCGAAGGACCTGACCATCCACGAGCGGGACGGATTCGAGTACTGGGTCTACCACGACCCCGGGCCGCCGCCGACGCTGGATGTGGCCTCAGGAGCCGGTCTCTCCGATGAGTACAAATGGTCCCACTCCCTCGTGGCTATCTGGTCCTCGATGCTCGACCCCGACGATGGCGTGATGTGGGATATCTCACCGGCCCGCATCGGCAACATCCCGTTCAGCGCCCTGCCCCGCACCATTGAGGGCCAACGCGCCTTCTATGACCTGTTCGGCGGCGGGGACATCAGTCAGGGTTGGCGGCTCAATCCCCATACGGGCGAACCGTACTGGGCCCAGGTGGTGCCGAGGGGGGATTATGCCCGGGTGCTGGCCGAATTCTGGGCTGATGGTCCGGATTCCGAAACGCCGCCGGGACACTGGTTCACCATCCTCAACTATGTGAGCGACCATCCCGACGTGGAGAAGCGGTTCCGGGGACAGGGGCCGGTCCTGGACGATCTGGAATGGGACATCAAATCGTACTTCGTGCTCGGTGGAGCGATGCACGATGCGGCCATCGCGGCCTGGGGCGCCAAGGGGTGGTACGACTACATCCGTCCCATTTCCGCCATCCGGGGCATGGCGGAGTATGGCCAGGGTTCGGACCCGGCCGCTCCCCGCTACCACCCTGCGGGAATTCCGCTTGTGCCGGGGTATATCGAAATGGTCCTCATGGGCGATCCGCTGGCCGGGCCGGCAGGTGAGCACCTGAACAAGATCAAGATCCGGGGATGGCGGGGTCC
Source organism: Bacteroidota bacterium (assembly GCA_027620595.1). Lineage (GTDB taxonomy): Bacteria > Bacteroidota > Rhodothermia > Rhodothermales > UBA10348 > JAAZVD01. Next base: position 3,013 of record JAQCDI010000034.1, read on the forward strand.
GCAGTACGTGTTCAACCCGGAAACGGACGAGGGAGGGGTGGACTGGGTCCTGGCTGAGAATTGGTGGCCGTATCAGCGACCGACCTTCGTGACGCCTCCGTTTGCCGGATACGTTTCCGGGCATTCGACGTTTTCCCGGGCGGCCGCCGAAGCCATGACCCTGTTGACGGGCGATCCGTACTTCCCGGGCGGCATGGGCGAATTTGTGGCCCGCAAGAACGAATTCCTGGTCTTCGAGGAAGGGCCCAGCGTGGATGTGATCCTTCAGTGGGCCACGTACCAGGACGCCTCTGACCAGACCAGCCTGTCTCGCATCTGGGGAGGCATCCATCCGCCTGCGGATGACATTCCGGGTCGGATCATGGGCGAAGACATCGGCAAGGAGGCGTTCCACTTTGCCGAGCGGTTCATTTCCGGTCTGGCCACCGACGTGGAATTGATCGAGGCGCCGTCGGAGGTGGCTTTGATGCAGGCCTATCCCAATCCGCTGCGCGCGGGACACCACTTCACGTTGGATGTGCCGACGACAGGGCTCGTGCTCATGGTGGACATGCTGGGCCGAACGGTCCGTGTCCTGGAGGTGGACAGGGGTCGGCACGTGGTGGATACCGATGGATTGGCCCCCGGCATATATCTGCTTCGGGCGGAGGGGAGTACGGTATCCCTCATCCTGACACGGTGATCCGGACCGGGTTCAGGGAGCCATCATGACGGGCAACGAGGTGGTATAGTCGGGGTATTCCGGGTCATACATCGCCTCGCGGACGGCCTGTTCGAGGTCCTCGGGGGGTGCTGTGCGCGACAGGCCCAGTTCGTACACCCTTCGTGCCACGGCCACGGCAATATGTGCTGAGACTTCCCGGATCCGGGCCAGGGAAGGGAAGATCCGCCCCATCGAGAGGTCGCGTTCAGTGACAATTTCGGCCAATGCGTGTGCGGCCACGGCAAACAATTCATCGGGTACACGGGTGGCTTCGCTCACGATCAATCCCAGACCGACACCCGGAAAGATGTACGCGTTGTTGGCTTGACCCGGGACAAAGGTGTGTCCGTGCCATTCGACCATGTCGAAGGGACTGCCGCTGGCAAAGATGCACCGACCATCGGACCACGTGTACGCCTGACGGGCCGTGCATTCGGATTTGGAGGTGGGATTGGAAAGGGCAAAAATGATCGGGATGTCATTCAGTTTGCTCATGGTCTCCACGGCTTCCCGGGTAAAGGCCCCCGGCTGACCGGAGACGCCGATGAGGGCGGTGGGCTGGACGCTCTCGATGGCCTCCACGAGGGACGCAGTACCTGGCCATGGATGGGCATAGCGGAGTTTGTGTTCGGCCAAGCCGTCCCTGGAATCCACAACCAGACCGGTCGAATCCATGAACCAGCTGTGCGTCCGGGCTTCATCTTCGTCCATTCCTTCGGCAACAAGGGCCGATGTAAGGAGGTCGCCGATCCCGATGCCTGCTTCACCTGCGCCATAGAACAGCACACGCTGATCCTTCAGGTGCTGCCCGGTCAGGCGGAGGGCGGACAGGAGCCCGGCCAGCGTGACACTGGCAGTGCCCTGGATGTCGTCATTGAATACGGTGTGGCGATCCCGGTAGGCCTTCAGAAGGCGGAAGGCGTTCCGATTGGCAAAGTCCTCGAACTGCAGGACGGCCTGCGGTAAATGATCGATGACGGCCTGGACGAATTCCTCGATGAAGTCATCGTAGTCCTGGCCCCGAAGGCGCCGTTGCGGCAGGCCGATGTAGAGGGGATCGTGCAGCAATTCCGGATTTTCCGTGCCGACATCCAGCGTGATGGGGAGGCACTGGGTGGGATGGATACCGGCGCAGGCTGAGTAGAGGGCCAGTTTGCCGATGGGAATGCCCATGCCGTCCGCGCCGAGGTCCCCGAGTCCCAGGATGCGCTCCCCGTCAGTCACGACAATGACCCGCACATCGCGCTGCGGCCAGTTGTCCATCACTTCGGCCAGGGAGCCCTTGTCGTTGGCGGAAAGGTACAGTCCACGGGGTCGCCGGAAGATGTGCCCGAATTTCTGGCAGGCCTCGCCCACCGTCGGGGTGTAAATGATGGGCATGAGTTCCTTCAGGTGGTCAATGACCACCCGGTAGAACAGGTTTTCATTGCGATCCTGAAGGGCAGCCAGCAGGATATAGCGTTCCAGGTTCGTGCTCTTGGCACGCAGGTTTTCCATCACACGGCGAACCTGGAGCTCTTCTGAGCTGATACGAGGCGGGAGCAGTCCCCTCAGGCCCAACAGATCGCGTTCTTCACGGGTGAAAGCCGTCCCCTTGTTGTGGGTGGGACTGTGAAGCAACTCCACGCCGCGGCGTGTCGCAAGCGGGTTCTTGAGGAGTCCTTTCTCGGACATGACGCGCCTCGTGGGGATGGTGGAACGGACATCCCCAAGCTCCCTCGACCCACATCCCGAATGTGACAGGCAGGATCACCCCCGCGTGTAGGACGGCCCCCGGCATGGGAATGCTGCTCCGTTCAAACCGCTTTTTCCAGTGCCTGACCCAGGTCGGCAAGCAGGTCCCCAACAGTCTCCAGTCCTACCGATATCCGTATGTCGCCCAGAGAGATGCCCAGATCTGAAAACCGTTCGGGAGGCAGGTCCCGCAGATAGCTGATGGCCGGTGCGTACACGAGGCTTTCATGCCCGCCCCAACTGACGCCGATCTGGAAGATCTCCAATGCATTGACGAACGCCTTGATGCGGGTCAGGTCCGTCGTGGCCAGGGTGAACCCCATGAGACCGGTGAAGCCTTTGAGCTGTCGCCGTGCCAGCGCATACTGGGGGTGGCTCTCGAGGCCGGGCCAGTAAACCCGCTTCACGGCGGGGTGGGTCTCTAGGAATTCGGCCACGTTGCGGGCGCTTTCGGCGTGGGAGCGCAGGCGCATGGGCAGGGTCCGGAGCGAGCGGATCAGGAGCCAGGAGGTCTGGGGCGCGATCGTGGCGCCCAGCAGCTCGGACTCGTTGACGATGATGTCGTGGATGACCTCGGGGCGCGCCACGATCGCGCCCCCCACGATGTCCGAGTGTCCTCCCAGGTATTTGGAACAGGAGTGCACCTCGATGTCCACGCCCATGTCCAGGCATCGCTGCCAGAGCGGCGTGGCCCACGTGTTGTCGATCATCGTCCGGATGCCGTGCTTCTTCGCAATGGCTACGACGGCCGGAATGTCCTGCAGGCCGAAGACGGCCGAGGAAGGGCTCTCAAGCATGATCAGCCGCGTCCGGTCCGTGATGGCTGCTGCGAACTGGGCCGGGTCGTCGCCGGGCACGAACGTGACGGAAATGCCCATCTTTCCGGCCAGATACCGGTTGATGAAGTTGTTCGTGGGGCCGTAGATGTTCTTGACGGCCACGATGTGGTCGCCCTGTGAGACGCTGTTCATGACCGCGGCCGACACGGCGCCCATTCCCGAGGCCGTCAAGCGGCAGGCATATCCATCACCGGCCAACGCCGCGATCTTCTGTTCGGCCAGCAGCGTCGTCGGATTGGTGAGCCGGGTGTAGATGGGCCGTGCCGTCCGGTCGGCAAACGCGGCATCGATGTCGTCCCAGTCCCGGAAGACGAACAGCGAATTCTGGTAGAGCGGCGGGACGACCGCGCCCTGATGGGCCAGCCGGTCTTCGCCCTCATGGGCCAGGCGCGTTTCGATACCCTTCTTGTGGCTCATGCGTCCGTCGGAGGTTCGCCCTCGATTTCATGATAGAAACAGCCGATGCCGAGGATGGCCAGAAGTGGCGCGATGGCCAGGTTGGCCAGCGTCAGCAGCTGCCAGTGCCAGTAGTCGCCCACGGCAACGCCCAACGTGGCCACCATGAAAATGGCCGTCGGGTGCCATGGCACGATGCTTTCGAGCATGGTGCCGTAATCCTCCAGGGATCGGGAAAGCACTTTCCTCGGAATCCGGAACCGGTCGAACCGGTGCTTGAACGCGTCGCCGATGATGAAACTCGTGGCGTACTGGTTCGATGTCAGGGCATTCGTCAGACCCGTGGCGCCCAGCGTCGAGAGGATCGTGGTGCGCCGCGAGGCCGCGAAGCGGAAAACCCGGTCCACCACGGTCGGCATGGCCTGGATGGTGTCGATGGAGCCGATGAAAAAGAACACCAGGAAGGCCACGAAGATGGCCTGGTCCATCGAATACAGCCCCCCCCTGTCCACGAGGGTCAGGGCTTCGGGCACCAGGTCCTGCACCGGGTCCACCAGCCAGTAAGCCATGGTGTGGTCGAATCCGCTGACCAGGGACGTGGCCACGGCCCCCAGGGTGTAGTCCTGGAAGATGAGGGCCAGGATGCCGGCCACGACCGTGGACGTGAGCAGGGTCGGGATGGTGGGCATGCGCCTGAGCGACCCCACCAGCACGATGAGGGGGGGCAGCAGCAACAGGATGTTGAAGTCGAAGAGCGCGTTCAGGGACACCAGGAACGGCTCCAGCGTGTCGGTGGCGTCCGCTGCCACAGCCGGAGGGTGGGTGAACCCCAGGATGGTGAAGCCGATGATGGCCACTATCGAGGATGGCAACGTGGTGACCATCATGCTGCGGATGTGGTCGAAGAGGTCCACCTCGGCCGCCAGGGCCGCCAGGTTCGTCGTGTCGGACAGGGGCGACATCTTGTCCCCGAAATACGCCCCGCCGATGATGGCGCCGGCCGTGATCCCGAGGTTCGCCTGCAACACCATGGCCATGCCGATGAGCACGACACCGATGGTTCCGGCTGATCCCCAGGAGGTACCGGTCAACGTGGAAAAAACCACAGGCACAAGGAACGCAACGAGATACAGCCATCGCGGAGAGACCAGTTGCAACCCGTAAGCCACGAGCATCGGGATCGTGCCGCTGACCATCCAGGAGGCGATGATGACGCCGACCGAAAACAGGATGAAGAAGGCCGGCAGGGCAGAAGCCAGTTTCCGGACCACCGATTCCTGGATCGTTTCCCAGGTGAGACCCATCCAGAACAGCTGACTGACCGAGAAGACAGAAGCCAGGATGAAAATGACCTCCAACGGCAATGCCTCCTGACCCGACCACAGGGGTCGGGCAATCAGACCGTAGAGGATGAGCAGGCTCAGGAAGCCGATGGGCAGGACGGCATGCAGGAACCGGGTGGGCGCGCTCATGCCTCGTCCTCCGGATCGAAGTACATGGCCATCAGGCGTTCGGGAATGGCCACGGGTCGGCCGGTTTCCCGGTTCAGGCAGACCCAGTTGGTTTCGCCCGAAGCGATGAGTTGGTCATCCTTCGTGCGCCGGAATTCATAGCGGCGCACCGAGGATACGCGTTCGACCGAACCGACCCAGGTCCGCAGCTCGATTTCGTCGTCCTCGAAGGCAGGAAGCCGGTACTCGATGTGGTGCGATCGCGCAACCCAGGTCAGGCCCATCGCTGCGGCCCGTACGTCGGCGCCCAGGTGCTGCGTGTGCCGGATGGCCACCTCCTGCATCCACCGAACGTACTCCACATTGTTCACGTGGCCGTTGACATCGATGGATTCCCGTCCAACCGTGAAGGTCCAGGCGAATCGGTTCGGGGTCATGACGGGTCTGCGGGGGTTTCAGTGCGGCGGTGCCGGAGCCAGAGCACGATACCCCACAGGCTGATCAGGATCCAGAAGATCTCGATGATGACCGAGGCCAGGTTGAAATTGTAGATCAGCGAGACCAGCGTCATGGCGGCGCCGATGAGGTTGGCCAACGAATAGAGGAGCTGTTCGGGTTTCAGGCGCCGGGCCTGGGTGGCGGCGTAGGCCAGGATGATGATGGTCACGCCCAGCGTGCCGACGACGTCGTGCCAGGCCATCACGCGTTGCCTCCAAGTACCGCCAGGATGTGGGCGTGCAGGGCCGGATTGGCACTGGTCACCAGATGGGGGGCATGCACCAGGTCGTCGGTGCGTCCGTCGATGTCGCTGATCTGCCCTCCGGCCTCCAGGACGCAGGGAATGAGGGCGGCATTGTCCCAGGGGTTCATCTTGGGATCCACAGCGCCGTCGAGCAGCCCGCGTGCCACCCAGGCGTGCTGCACGCAGTCCCCGACGAAGCGGAAACGGCCTGCGCGGCGGATCAGCTCGGACATCCGCGGCGCCGCTGCGGCGCCGCGGGGGTCCACATCAGTATTGTAGAGCCCGGTCGTGGAGAGGAATGCGTCTTCCACACGGTTCGCCCCCTGTCGGACCTGTACACGCTCCAGATCTCCCAGCCGGTTGAGGTACCAGCAGCCCTTGCCGGTTTCGGCATACACCGTCTCCTTGAGGGCGGGCATGTTGACGACGCCGATCACGGGGTGACCGCGATGCAGGAGGGCGATGAGCGTTCCGAAGGTGGGCAGGCCGAGGGCAAAGGCCGACGTGCCGTCGATGGGATCCAGGACCCAGCAGTACTCGGCGCCCGGATTGACGTCTTCGGCTTCCTCGCCCATGATGCCGTGGTCCGGGTAACGCAGTGCAATCAGCTCCCGCATGACCCGCTCGGCCTCGGTGTCGGCTTCGGTAACGGGCGAACCGTCCTTTTTGGACCGCACGGCTGTGTTCTGAAAGCGGGGGACGATTTCCTGGGCAGCCGTTCCGGCCAATTCCAGGGCAAATTGCAGCAGGGGGCTCAGGGCAGGGGTCTCTTGGGTCATATGCGTTCGGTTTTGGGCAGGCAAAATACCCTTTCCGCAGGAGCGGTGGGAGCCGACGGGCCAATTGTCACAATTGTGTCACATTTGCCCGGGCCCCTCCGGAGGGCGGAATGGAGGTTGGTGGCCGTCGTCCAACGGCCATCTGACAACCCGTACCCGCCCGAGGGCGGACTTCCATGTCCTCACGTTTCGCGTTCCTGGTCCTTCTTCTCGGCCTTCTGGCCGGATCCGCGTTTGCCCAACAGACGAATCCGCGCTCCATCACCGGGCGCATCATCGATGCCAAGACAGGCGAGACGCTGATCGGTGTTAACGTCGTGGCCACCCTGAAGGCAGACACGACGGTTACCCACGGGCAGGTGAGCGACGCGAATGGTCGCTTCTCGGTGCCTGTCCGCGCCGCCGGTGATTATCGCGTCCGTTTCTCGTATGTCGGCTTCCTGCCGCAGACCAAGGACGTCACGGTAACCGACAAGGAAGCACCGCTCGGACTGATCGAGATGCAGGTGGACGTCATGCTCATGAATGAAGTGCGGGTCGAAGCCGTGCAGGACCGCGTCGAAGTGCGCGGAGACACCACCGTCTTCAATGCGGCGGCCTTCAAGGTCAATCCGGACGCCACGACCGAGGACCTCCTGCGCAAGATGCCGGGCATCGTGGTGGATGGCGGCCAGGTGCAGGCCCAGGGCGAAACCGTCCAGCGCGTGCTGGTCGATGGCCGCGAGTTCTTTGGCCAGGATCCGGCGGCTGCCCTTCGCAACCTGCCTTCCGAGATCGTGGACCGCATCGAGGTCTATGACCGCCAGAGCGACCAGGCCCAATTCACGGGGTTCGAGGACGACAACACACAGAAAACCATCAACATCGTGACCCTCACGGGCCGCTCGAATGGGCAGTTCGGCAAGGTCTACGGCGGCTACGGCTCCGAGGAGCGCTACCTCACGGGCGGCACCATCAACCTCTTCGATGATGACCGGCGCATTTCCATCATCGGTATGTCCAACAACGTCAACCAGCAGAACTTCGCCATCGAGGACCTGATGGGCGTCGTCGGTTCCGCTTCCGGACGCGGTGGTTTCGGTGGCGGCATGCGCGGTGGTGGTGGTCGTCCTCCGGGAGGCGGAAGCTTTGGCGGCGGCCGTCCCGGTGGGGATTTCGGAGGCATGCGTGGCGGAGACACGGGCAGCTTCCTCGTGGGCAACCAGGGCGGCGTGAACTCCACGGATGCCTTCGGCCTCAACTATCAGGACGCTTTCGGGGCGAACCTGCAGGTAACGGGCAGCTACTTCTTCAACCGCTCCCAGAACAGCTCGACATCGCTTCTGGACAGAGAATACTACCTCGAGGATACCCTCAGCCAGCTCTACAACGAGGAGAATATCTCGTCGTCGACGAACCTGAACCACCGGTTCTCGGGCCGCGTGACGTATACCATCAACGAGCGCAATTCGCTGATCTTCACGCCGCGGGTCACGACCCAGAGCAACGAGGCCGCCAGCTACCTCTTCGGGGAAAACGTGCTCACCACGGCCGAGCGCCTGAGCCAGACCACGAACGATTACCTCTCGGACAGCAATGGCATGAACGCCTCGGCCAGCCTGCTCCTCCGGCATGCGTTCCAAACACGCGGCCGGACGCTTTCGGTCAACTTCACGGCCTCCTCCAACGCCTCGCGGGGAGACACGGACCAGCTTTCGGCCAACCTGTTCTTTGCGGGGGCCGCCGACGACATCCTGCTCGATCAGCGCACTGACAGCGATCAGTTGGGCCGCTCCCTGTCCATGCGCCTGACCTACACCGAGCCCGTGGGAGACGGCGGCCAGATCCAGGTCAACTACTCGCCCTCGCGCACGGTCAGTGACAGCGAGCGGTGGTCGAATTCCCTCGACCCGGTGGCCGGGACGTACACGATCCTCGAACCCTCGCTTTCAAGCCAGTTCGACAACGTCGTGCTGCGGCAGCGGGGCGGCGTAAGCTATACGAAGCGCTCGCAGTCCCTGCGGGTCACGGTGGGCGTGGATGGACAGTCGGAGTCCCTGACGGGGGACCAGTCCTATCCGGTGACCTTTGACGTGGACCGCACGTTCAATCACGTACTGCCCAGCGCTGATATCCAGTTCGGCAACTCGCGTCAGAAGAGCCTGCGCCTGTCCTGGCGTACGCAGACCAATACGCCGTCCATCTCGCAGTTGCAGGACGTGATCGACAACCGCAATCCGCTCCAGCTCTCGTCGGGCAATCCGGGTCTCGATCCATCGTATACGAACACGCTGATGGCGCGCTTCAACTCCACCAACCTGGAAACGGGCCGGGTCTTCTTCGGCTTCGCGTCAGTCTCGCTGGCCTCCGATTACATCGGCACCGAAACCACGATCGCGCAGCGGGATATGGAGATTGCCGATGGTGTCATGTTGCTCCAGGGTTCGCAGTTCTCGCGTCCGGTCAACCTGGACGGACAGCAGACCCTGCGCTCGTTCTTCACCTTCGGCCGGCCCACGCCACTTTTCGACGCCAACATGAACTGGAATGGCGGTGTCACCCTGACCAGCGCCCCGGGCCTCATCAACGGCGAGAAGAACGTGACCGATGTCCTGGGGCTCAATGGAGGACTCGTCATCAGTTCCAACATCAGTGAGCGCCTCGACTTCACGGTATCCGAGAACGTGAGCTACAACACGAGCGAGAACTCGGCCTATCCGCAGCTCAACAACACGTACACGCAGTACCGCACGGGCGCCTCCGTCACGGCCATGCCGACCAAGGCGTTGGTGCTCGAGACCAGCGTGTCCCATTCGCTCTACAACGGCCTCGGGGACAACGTCGACAACACCTCGCTGCTCTGGAATGCGGCCCTGGGCTACAAATTCCTCAAGGGCAACGGCGGCGAAGTGCGGCTCATCGTGGCCGACATCCTGAACCGCAACACGAACGTCTCGCGCTCGATCACCGAATTCTATATCCAGGACTCGTCCTCGAACGTGCTGGGCCGCTACATCCTGCTCAACTTCACCTACACGCTGCGCAATTTCCGCATGTAATCCGGAACGGGCGAACCGCGGATCGAGGGTTGCCAGCGTTTCCCTCCTTCGTGGCGGATCCATCCTGTTCCCCGTGTCGGGTCTGTGGCTTCCCGACAGCACAGCGGGGCGGCCGGCATCAGCCGGCCGCC
>JAQCDI010000035.1 GCA_027620595.1 Bacteroidota bacterium
GGGCGCCGCAGGCGCCCGCCCCTTCCAGGTTGGGTCGAAGATGTCAGGACCGGATCAGGCGTCCTTTTCCTTGTCCTTTTCTTCCTCGGCGGCGGCCTCTTCAGCAGCGGGGGCTTCTTCAGCTGCCGCTTCTTCTACCGCTGCCTCTTCGGCAACTGCAGCTTCGGCTACTGGAGCTTCCTCAACCGCTTCTTCAACGGCTACATCTTCAACGACGGCTTCTTCGGCCACTGCTTCCACTTCGGCTGCTTCTTCGGCCGCTACTTCGGCTTCAGGAGCTTCCTCAACGGCGACATCGGCGACATCGGCTGCAGCAGCTACCGCAGCAGCTCCACTGCTCTTACGGCGGCCTGCGCGACGGGTCTTCTTACCCGATCCCGTACTGGAGCCGAACGGCTTGACATCGTTGTAGTCTACCAGCTCGATGAGCGCCATTTCGGCAGAGTCGCCGGCACGCTGGCCGAGCTTGACGATGCGGAGGTAGCCGCCCTCACGGTCTTTGATCTTTCCACTGATCTCAGTGAACAGCTCAGTGACCGCATGCTTGTCCTGCAGATGACGGAAGACTTCACGACGATTGTGCGTCGTGTCCTCCTTACCGCGGTTGATGATCGGCTCAGCATACTGACGGAGCGCTTTGGCTTTGGTCAGTGTGGTCGTGATCCGCTTGTGACGGATAAGCGCCGTGGCCATCGACGAGAGCGTCGCCTTGCGATGCGAACTCGTGCGCCCAAGCTTGAATCCTTTTTTCTGGTGTCTCATGGGGGTGTACTCGGTTGGCGTCCCTCGGGGACGCTTCGCTTATCCTTTTACGTCTTCGAGGAATCGATCGACGTCCATGCCGAACGACAGATTGCGCTCTTCGATGACCGCCATCAGTTCCTGCAGGGACTTGCGTCCGAAGTTGCGGAACTTGAGCATCTCGGACTCTTCGCGACGAACGAGGTCTCCGATGGTCTTGATGTTGGCCGCCTTGAGGCAGTTGTGGGCACGGACCGACAGGTCCAGTTCGTCAACGGACTGATTGAGCAGTTCGCGAACGCGCTGAACCTCGGCGTCGATCTCTTTTTCCTCTTCCGTCGGCTGCGGTTCGCTGTCCATCTTGATGAACAGGTTCACGTGGTCGCGCAGGATCTGGGCAGCAGAAGCCAGCGCATCCTCGGGAACCGTCCGTCGTGACCTCCATGGTCAGGGATTCGAAGTCGATCTTTTCGCCGACACGGGTCTGGTTGACCGTGTAGCGAACATTCTTGATCGGGGTGAAGATGGCATCCATGGCCACGACTCCGATGGGATCGTCGGCACGCTTGTTCTCTTCGCCCGGCACGTAGCCACGGCCACGCTCCATGCGGAGCTCAACCGAGAAGCTGGTGCCTTCCGATACCGTGGCAATGTGGTGATCCGGGTTGAGGACCTCCCAATCGGCCGTAGCATCGGCAATGTTCTTGGCTGTCCATTGGCCGGGGCCTTTGACGATGAAGCTGATGTTGCCATCGGCTCCTTCGTTGGCGCGGAAACGGACACCCTTGAGGTTCAGGATGATGTCAGACACATCTTCCGTGACCCCTTCGATCGTGGAAAACTCATGCTGCACGCCGTCGATCTTGACCGCCGTGATAGCCACGCCCTGCAGCGAGGACAGCAATACGCGACGGAGGGCATTCCCGATCGTTACCCCGAAACCGCGCTCCAGCGGCTGAATGACAAAGCGTCCATACGTTTCGGTCGTCTCTTCCAGATCGACGCCATCGGGCATCTGGATGGAGTAGGTGCTCATAACAGCTTGATCTCTGATAAGTGATCTGAATACAGCAAACCGTGCCAATGATGCGGCTCCGGTCGCTGCCCGGGAGGAGGTTCAGGAAGAACTACTTCGAGTAGAGCTCGACAATGAGCTGCTCTTTGATGTTCTCCGGGATATCCTCGCGGTTGGGGTAGTCAAGGAACTTGCCCTGAAGGAGCTTGTGATCCACTTCAAGCCACGGGAATGCCTTCCGCGTGCGATCCATGGAATCGGAGACGACCACCAGGTTGCGGCTCTTCGGACGAAGTGCCACAATGTCCCCACCACGCAGCATGGCCGACGGGATGTTCACAACACGGTCGTTGACCATGATGTGTCCGTGGTTCACGAGCTGGCGAGCCTGGCGACGAGTGCGGGCAAAGCCCAGACGGAAAACCGTGTTGTCGAGACGGGCCTCAAGGAACTTGAGGAGGTTCTCGCCGGTGACGCCTTTCTTGCGCGCGGCTTTCTCGAAGGTTTTCCGGAATTGACGCTCAAGGACACCGTAGGTGTATTTCGCTTTCTGCTTTTCCTTGAGCTGGACGGCGTAATCGCTTTCCTTGGAGCGACGTCCACGTCCATGCTGCCCCGGGGGATGGGGCTTGCGCTCGAGCGCTTTCGAGGGACCGAAGATCGGCTCCTTGAAGCGACGGGCAATCTTCTGCTTCGGGCCACGGTAACGGGCCATAGTTGTTTACCTTTCTCGTTTAGGGGTTTACCTGAACGTATGGGCGCTTTTCCGCTGCCCATAGCCGGACTTAATCCCGAACTGCCATCCACAAGGAACAGCAGGTGCCTTTCGCGTCAGACGCGACGACGTTTCGGGGGCCGGCAGCCATTGTGGGGAACAGGAGTGACGTCGCGAATCGTGGCAATCTCGAGCCCTACGGCAGAGAGAGCACGAATAGCGGACTCACGACCGGATCCCGGGCCTTTCACGAATACTTCCACGCGACGCAGACCGAGATCGTGGGCTTCCTTGCCGGCAGCCGAAGCGGCTACCTGGGCAGCGTAAGGAGTGTTCTTACGGCTGCCTTTGAAACCCATCTTACCCGAACTGGCCCAGGAAATCGTGTTCCCGTACTGATCCGTGAGCGTGATCTGCACGTTGTTGAACGTAGCCTTGATGTGCGCCTGTCCATTGGACTCGACGACCACGCTCTTTTTACGTACGCGTCCTCCGCCCCGTTTTGCTTTAGCCATGGTGTGTTGGGATGGTTGAACTTCCCTGCCACTGTGGCAGGGAATGCCTTTTTACTTACGCGGTGCGGCCTTTTTGCCCGCAACCGTTTTCTTCTTGCCCTTGCGGGTACGTGCGTTGGTCTGCGTGCGCTGACCGCGGACCGGGAGGCCGCGACGGTGGCGCAGACCGCGGTAGCAACCGATATCCATCAGTCGCTTTATGTTCAGCTGGATCTCCGTGCGCAGCTGACCTTCCACCTGGTACTCATCTTCGATGAGCTTACGGATGGCCTTGGTCTGGTCTTCCGTCCAAGTGTCGGGCCGCTCGTTGGGATCGATCTCCAGGCGGGTGAGGATCTCAACAGCGCGGGCACGGCCAACTCCGAAGATGGCAGTGAGGGCGATTTCGCCGCGCTTCTTGACGTTCAGGTCTTGTCCTGCGATTCGTGGCATAGGTCCAGCTGCAACGCGTGGAACAGGGGGTATCCCCTATCCCTGACGCTGTTTGTGTTTCGGGTTTTTCTTGTTGATCACGTAAACGCGGCCTTTCCGGCGGACAATCTTGTCCTCGGCGCTGCGTTTTTTGACACTGGCACGCACTTTCATGTCAGTCGGGGTCTTTTGGGGCCCGCCAGAAGCGAAAACCCATTTTTGGTTGTAGCCGATGTATTACGCCGAGATCCCGGGCGGGTTCGCGACAATTTTGTGAAGCTTATTTGTAGCGGTACACAATGCGCCCTTTGGACAGGTCGTAAGGTGAGAGTTCCACCTTGACACGATCTCCGGGCAGGATCTTGATGAAATACATCCGCATCTTGCCGGAAAGCAGCCCTAGAATCTCGTGTCCGTTTTCTAGGCGGACCCGGAACTGGGCGTTGGGAAGGGCCTCAACCACTTCACCATCCTGTTCAATGGGCTTCTGCTTGGCCATAAGCTGCAATAGGGGTCTGTTCGTATGGGAGCACATCGAGGGCTTCCTCGATATGCCGGAAGGTGGTCAGGATCTCGGCTTCGCTGGGGCGAACCACGATCATGTGCTCGTAATGGGCAGACGGCAGGGAATCCGACGTCTTCACGGTCCAGCCGTCCCCTTCCGTGCGGACGGAGGCCGTGCCCCGGTTGATCATGGGCTCGATGCACATGGTCAGACCGGACATCAGTTTGCGGCCGCTACCAGGCCGCCCAAAATTGGGGACTTGCGGGTCTTCGTGCAGCTGTCGTCCAATGCCGTGTCCGACAAGATCCTTGACGACGCCGTAACCACGTGCCTCACAATGAGCCTGGACGGCAGCGCCAATATCACCGAGCCGTTTACCGGCCGTTGCCTGGGCAATACCCAGCATGAGGGACTCGTACGTTGTGGTCAGCAAAGCGCGCGTCTCATCTGAAACGGATCCCACCGCAAAGGTGTAGGCGCTGTCGCCGTACCAACCATCAAGCACCACACCGCAGTCAGCCGAGAGGATGTCACCTTCTTCCAGCGGAACATCGTTCGGGATGCCGTGCACTACCTGGTCATTGACCGAGGTGCACAGCGTGGCCGGGAAAACCAGGCTTCCAACCCGATAGCCCTTGAAAGCCGGCTGGGCGCCGTTGTCCCGGATGAACTCTTCAGCCAATCGGTCCAATTCCCGGGTCGTGACGCCAGGAGCAACGTGCGCAGCCACCACGCCCAGCGTGCGGCCCACCAGGTCGGCCGACGCGCGCAGTTGCTCGATATCCCGTTCGCTCTTGAGGTGGACCATGGCGGTAAACTAGCGGCGTCCCTTGATGCGGCCCGACTTCATGAACCCGTCGTAGTGGCGCATGAGAAGATGACTTTCCACCTGCTGCAGAGTGTCCAGCGTGACGCCTACAAGGATCAGCAGCGACGTACCGCCGAAGAACTGGGCAAAACCGTAGGTAACACCGAACTGGATGGCAAAGGCCGGGAAGATGGCCACGATACCCAGGAAAATGGAGCCGGGCAGCGTGATACGAGTCAGGATGTTGTCAATGAACTCGCTGGTCTGCTTGCCGGGACGGATACCCGGAACGAAACCACCCTGGCGCTTCATCGTGTCCGCCATTTCCTTCGGGTTCACGGCGATGGCCGTGTAGAAGTAGGTGAAGAACACACAGATCACGAAGAAAATGGCCGAGTAGCCCCAGGAGGAGATGTCGGTAAAGAACACGCCCATCTGCTGCATGAAGGCCGAATCCGGAAACAGCGTTGCAAACGTGGCCGGCACGAACATGATCGACTGGGCGAAGATGATCGGCATGACGCCCGCAGCGTTGACCTTCAAGGGAAGGTACTGGGTCGATCCGCCGTACACCTTGCGACCAACCACGCGCTTGGCGTACTGGACCGGAACGCGGCGCGTACCCTGAGTGATCAGCACAACGCCTGCGGTCACGAGGCCGAGCACACCGATTTCAAGCAGGAAGATGAACAGGTTGCTCGACAGCTCGAACTCGTTGAGGAGCGACGTGGGCAGGAAGGCAACGATACCGATCATGATGATCAGCGAAATACCGTTTCCGATCCCGTTTTCCGTGATGCGCTCACCGAGCCACATGACGAACATCGTGCCCGAAGTCAGTACGATGACCGTCGATACCATGAAGAAGGTATCCCCGATGATGATGGCCTGGGCCGTTGCGCCGTACTGCAGGTTGATAGCGAAACCAATGGACTGCAGGGCAGTGACGAGGATCGTCCCGTAGCGCGTCAACTGGGTGATTTTGCGACGTCCGTCCTCCCCTTCACGCTGCAGCTTCTGGAAGTACGGAACGACTGCGCCCATGAGCTGGATGACGATCGAGGCCGTGATGTACGGCATGATCCCGAGCGCGAAGATCCCGGCGGCGCTGAAGGCACCCCCCACAAAAAGGTCCAGCAGACCCAGCAGGTTGTTGGGGTCCGCGTTCGCATTGATTTCAGCCAGGATGCTTGCATCGACGCCCGGCAGCGTTACGAACGCGCCGAGTCGGTAGATGACGAGCAGTCCGACGGTGTACAGGATGCGGCGACGAAGCTCCTCGACTTTCCAGATGTTGCGGAGACTATCGGTAAATCCAGCCATGATGGTGTGTCGTTGGTCCCTTTACGGGCCTGGATGGGGGTTCCTGGGAGGTGGACTCGTTCGGGCGAACCCGTTTTCAAAGATCGGTTGCCGTTCCTCCGGCTTTCTCGATCTTCTCGCGGGCTGTCTTGCTGAAGCCATGGGCCGAGACCTTCACGGCTACGTCGATATCGCCGCCGCCGAGGACTTTGACCAGTTCGCCTTTGCCGATCAGGCCTTTGGAACGCAATACGTCAGGCGTGATCTCGGTGGCAGCATCCACGGCACCCGAAGTGACGAGCTCCGCCAGGCGGGACACGTTCACGGCATGGTACTCCTTGCGGAACGGATTCTTGAATCCGTATTTCGGTACGCGGCGCTGCAGCGGCATCTGGCCCCCTTCAAAGTAGGTGGGGATGCTGGCACCGGCACGGGCCTTCTGGCCCTTGTTACCTTTCGTGGCCGTGTTGCCGTACCCGGAACCGGTACCGCGGCCAATGCGCTTGCGCGACTTTGTCGCCCCTTTGGCGGGCTTCAGATTGGAAAGATCCATGGTGTTGCTAGAGTCGCCCTGCCCATGGCAGGACTCGCTTGGTGTTCAGAATGTCAGCGGACCTGGTCCCTGTGGACTCAGGCGTTTTCGATGCGGACCAGGTGGCTCACTTTGTCCAGCATGCCGCGGATCTGCGGGCTGTCTTCGTGTTCCACGGTCTGGTTGAGCTTGCGGAGGCCCAGGGCGGCTACAGTTTTTTTCTGCTGAGCCGTGCGTTTGATGACGCTGCGGATCTGGGTGATTTTGAGCTTGGCCATGTCAGGTTCAATTCAGGGTAGATGAAGGAAGCACAATGCTCAGCCTTCATATACGCGGGTTAGCGGAATGGAACGGCGCTTGGCCACTTCCATCGGATCTTCGAGGTTGCGAAGCGCATCCATGGTAGCACCCACCTGGTTGTGCGGGTTGCTCGATCCGAGGGATTTGGACAGGATATCCGTGAAGCCGGCGCATTCCAGCACTGCACGCACACCACCGCCGGCGATTACACCGGTACCGTGCGAGGCGGGCTTGAGGAATACGCGACCTGCACCCTGCTTGCCTTCCACGGGGTGAGGAACCGTGCCACGGCGCATGGGAACGCGTACCAGGTTCTTCTTGGCATCTTCGGTGCCTTTGGCGATAGCGGCGGATACTTCGTTGGCCTTACCGAGCCCCGTTCCGACGCTGCCGTTGCCGTCTCCGACCACGACGACCGCATTGAACGAGAAGCGGCGACCACCCTTGACCACCTTGGCTACGCGGTTCACCGACACGAGACGTTCTACCCATTCAATCTGGGAGTCTCCGGTACGGTCGCGCTGCTGACGATTACTTCCTTTGGCCATGATTCGTGTTTTTCGATGTTTCCGGCTTTCCGGTTCAGAATGAGAGTCCGCCTTCGCGGGCACCATCGGCGAGTGCCTGCACGCGACCGTGATACTGGTAACCGTTCCGATCGAACACGATCGAACCGATTCCTTCGGCCTTGGCGGCTTCAGCCAGGGCCTTGCCTACCGCTTTGGCAGCTTCTACCGGATTGGATCCGGAAATGCCATCCTGGAGGCTATTGGCGGCCACGATGGTGCGACCATTGAGGTCGTCGATCAGCTGGGCGTACATGTTCTTGTTGGAACGGAATACGCTCAGACGCGGACGCTCGGCTGTGCCGAAAATCTTCTTGCGAATGCCCCGCTTGACGCGAGTGCGGCGTTCTTGTTTTGTCGTTGCCATGGTGCTGCTGTTCTACCGGAAGATTTCCGACCCTCCGGTCTTCGTGCATGGAATGTGGATTAACGGGCTGCGGTCTTGCCGGCCTTGCGACGCACGTACTCGTCCGAGTAACGCACTCCTTTGCCTTTGTAGGGCTCCGGCGGACGCAGGGAACGGATCTTCGCTGCGACCTGACCGACCATCTGTTTGTCCACCCCTTCAATGAGGATGAACGTGTTCTTTCCACGCTTGGTATCTACATCGATCTTGATGCCATCCGGCGGAACGAAGTAGATCGGATGGGAGAACCCGAGAGCCAATTCAAGGATGCCATTGGTCACCGAGGCGCGGAATCCGACCCCGATCACTTCCAGCTCTTTCTTGAATCCTTCGGATACACCCTCAACCATATTGGCCAGCAGCGAACGGTAGAGTCCGTGCATGGCACGATGGCGCTTCTGCTCGGTCGGACGGGCAACCTGCAGTTCCCCTTCCTCGACTTTCAGGATGATGTCCGGATCAACCTGCAGGGAAAGCTCCCCTTTCGGTCCGGAAACCGTCACCAGGTTGTTCGATCCGATGGCGACTTTGACAGCGCCGGAAACCGGGATCGGTGCGTTACCCACTCGTGACATGGTAATTCTCTCGATGCGTTTCGAATAAGATGATGCTGCGGCCGATCTAGTAGACGATGGCCAGGACTTCCCCACCGATGTGATGGGCGCGCGCTTCTTTGTCGGTCATGACGCCACGGGACGTCGAAACAATGGCCACTCCGAGACCACCACGTACACGCGGCAGGTCGTCGGCTCCCGAGTAGTAGCGCAGACCGGGCTTGGAGGCACGCTTCAGGTAGCGAATGACAGGGGTTCCGTCTTTGTCGTACTTGAGGTAGATGCGGATGAGTCCCTGCTTACCGTCGTCCACGTTGATGAAACGACGGACATAGCCTTTGTCCAGGAGGATCTGCGTGATGGCGCGCTTCAGCTTGGATGCCGGGATGTCGACATGCCGGTGAGCGGCCTGCTGCGCGTTGCGAATACGCGTCAGGAAATCGGATACGGGGTCTACTACGTTCATTGGGGTAGTTTCGTGTTGCTGCTGGTTCGCACCTTTATGTACTCGGCGCGCCTGGCAACGTGAACGATGAGGAAGGACAGTGTCCTACCAGGAAGATTTGCGGACACCAGGGATGACACCGGCAAGCGCCATGTCGCGGAAGGCGATACGGCACAGGCCGAAGGTGCGCAGGTAACCACGGGAACGACCGGTGAGTTTGCACCGGTTGCGCATGCGAACGGGGCTCGCATTCCGCGGAAGTTTCTGCAGACCTTCCCAGTCTCCTGCTGCCTTGAGGGCGGCACGACGCGCGGCGTATTTCTCCACCATGCGTTTGCGCTTTACCTCGCGGGCTATCCAGCTTTTCTTGGCCATTGGTCAGTCGGGGTTGTCTGTTTGACAGGGTTGATGGTTCAGGCCGCGTCGCGACGTACGAAAGGCATACCGAATGCCTTGAGCAGTGCGAGGGCTTCCTCATCGGTTTGAGCCGACGTCACGAAGGTGACATCGAGTCCGGAGATCGAGCCGACCTGATCGACGTTGATCTCCGGGAATACGATCTGCTCCTTGACGCCCAGGGTATAATTACCCCGTCCGTCGAATGAGCGATCCGGAATACCGCGGAAGTCACGAACACGCGGCAGTGCCAGCGTGATCAAACGATCGAGGAACTCATACATGCGCTCGCCACGAAGCGTGACCGAGGCGCCGATGGGCATGCCTTCGCGGATCTTGAAGTTGGAAACGGCTTTGCGGGCTTTGCGGATCACCGGGTGCTGACCCGTGATGATGCGCAATTCCTCGACAGCGTCGTCCATTACTTTCTTGTTGGTGGCAGCTTCGCCGACACCCTTGTTGACGCTGATCTTGAGAAGCCGGGGTACCTGCATGACATTGTCATACTGGAACTGCTTCATGAGCTCAGGCACGATCTCTTCCTGATACTTGCCCTTGAGTCGGGGTACGTAACCGTCCATGGTTTCTGTTGATTGCTACGCTGTTCGTGAGCGTGGAATTCGTGGGTAGGATCAGCTGTCGAGTTCTTCACCCGTGGAGGCCGCAACGCGGACCCAACGGGAACGACCCGTGTCAGCATCCTCGATGCGCTTGCGACCGATACGGGTCGGCTCGCCGTTGCTGTCCAGCGGCATCACGTTCGAAGCGTGGATGGACATTTCCTGCTGGATGCGACCGCCCTGCGGATAAAGCTGGTTCGGACGCGTGTGACGGACGCGAACGTTCACACCCTCGACGATGACGCGCTCCTTCTCAAGGAAGACCCGGAGGACCTTGCCTTCCTTACCCCGGTCGTTGCCGGTGATGACGCGGACCATGTCACCTTTGCGGATGTGCAGCTTGTTCTGCTTGTTATGCTTCCGTGGCATTGGATTTTCTTTTCTTGACGCCCCGAAGGGCTGTCGGCATGGGTTGTTTCAGGCGGTGGGGATCAGAGTACCTCTGGAGCGAGGGACACGATGCGCATGAACTGCTTTTCACGCAGTTCGCGGGCCACCGGCCCGAAGATGCGCGTTCCGCGCGGCTCACCCTGCTGGTTGAGCAGCACAGCGGCATTCTCATCGAAGCGGATGTAGGAACCGTCGGGACGACGGAATTCCTTACGCGTCCGGACCACGACGGCCTTCGACACATCCCCTTTCTTTACGTTGCCGCCAGGGATGGCGGACTTGACCGATACGACGATGGTATCGCCCACACGGGCGTAGCGGCGCTTGGAGCCACCGAGAACACGGATGCAGAGCACTTCTTTGGCTCCACTGTTGTCGGCAACCTTGAGTCTGGATTCTTGCTGGATCATGACGTTACCTCGATTGGCGTTGTCAGCGTGTAGTCTGACCTGAACGGATTACTTGGCGCGCTCGACGATTTCAACCAGTCTCCAGCGCTTGTTCTTGCTGAGAGGACGGGTTTCCATGATGCGGACCGTATCTCCTTCGCCCGCTTCATTGTTTTCGTCATGCGCCATCAGCTTGGTCGTCTGCTTGACAAACTTGCCGTACATCGGATGCTTCATCCGACGCTCGATGGCGACCGTAATGCTCTTGTCCATCTTGCTGCTGACAACAAGACCGACTCGTTCCTTACGTGCGTTTCTGGTTGTGTTTTCTTCCATTGTCGTATGGGGCTTGGTGAGCCGTTGACCGTTTCCTCACCAACTACCTTTAAGGATTTGATCAGGCGGCAGCCGTTGCTTCGAGACGCTCGCGGAGGATGGTCTCAAGCTGGGCTACCAGCCGACGTTTGTGACGGAGGACGAGCGGGTTCTGAAGGTCAGCAATAGCATGCTGGAACTTCAGCTGGGCAAGCTGCTCACGCTCCTCGGAAATCCGGGTCTGGATTTCTTCTGTGCTCAATTCTCTGATTTCCTTGGCCTTCATGCGGGGCTACCTCAGGCTTTGTAGTCCGGTCGAACGACGACCTTGGTTTGAATCGGGAGTTTCTGCTGGGCCCGGCGCATGGCTTCGCGGGCCAGATCCAGGTCGATACCTCCACCGACCTCGAACAGCACGCGTCCAGGACGGACGACGGCTACCCAGTACTCGGGAGCCCCTTTACCTTTACCCATTCGGGTTTCAGCGGGCTTCTTCGTAATCGGCTTGTCGGGGAAAATCCGGATCCAGACTTTTCCGGCACGCTTCAGGTGACGAGTCATGGCAATACGCGCAGACTCGATCTGGCGGCTGGTAAGACGGCCGGGCTCCAGGGCCTTGATGCCGAAATCACCGAAGCTCACCTTGGCACCACGCGTGGTGTTGCCCTTGATTCTTCCCTTCTGTACGCGGCGGCGCTTGACGCGCTTTGGCATTAACATGGTATTTCCTCTTCGTTCCGTGCCGGCTCCTACCGGCTTTCAGACAGGTACTCGATGATTAGCGATCAGACCGGGGACGGCCGCCGCCACGGCCGGCATTGCGCCCACCACGACCACCACCACCCCGGTTATCCTCCCGACCGCCGCGCGCGTCATCACGACCACCGCGGGCATCATCCCGACGGCCACGACGACCACGACCGCGTTCGGGCTCCATCTGCTGCATCTGCTGACGCTGAGCAGCCGAGTTGGGGCTGAGGTCCGGCTTACCCAGGATCTCCCCGCGGTAAATCCACACCTTGACGCCCGTCGTACCATAGATCGTGAACGCCGTTGCGGTGGAATAATCGATGTCGGCACGGATGGTGTGCAGAGGCACCCGACCTTCCAGGTACTGCTCCGTACGTCCCATCTCGGCACCACCCAGACGACCGCTGAGGCGGACGCGGACACCTTCGGCACCCATGCGCATGGCAGCCGTGATGGACTGCTTCATGGCGCGACGGAAGGAAACACGTCCTTCCAGCTGCTGAGCGATGTTCTGGGCAACGAGGCTCGCATCCAGTTCGGGACGCTTGATCTCGTTGATGTTGATCTGGATGTCCTTGCTCGTGAGTTTCTTGATCTCCTCACGGAGCTTCTCGACTTCGGCGCCGCCACGACCGATGACCACGCCCGGGCGGGACGTGTGCAGCGTGAGGATCACGCGCTTCGGCGTGCGCTCAATGACGACACGGGATAGACCGGCGCGCTTCAGACGTGCGGCGAGATAGCTGCGGATTTCATCATCCTCAACCAGTTTCTCGGCGTAGTCCTTTCCGGCGAACCAGTTGGAATCCCATCCCCGGATTACTCCGAGGCGAAAGCCGATTGGATGCGTTTTCTGACCCATGGGGTTTGTGCTAGTCTGTCAGGGTAAATGGGGTGGGCTTACTCTTCGCCCGCTTCAGCGGAGGCCGCGACCGGGGCCGATGCCGAACCCACAGCGGTGGGATC
>JAQCDI010000036.1 GCA_027620595.1 Bacteroidota bacterium
GGCCACCGGGACCGGAAGCGGTTCCAGAGGCCGGGACACGGTATATTCCGATCCTCGAACGAATTCCCCCGACGGACGCTCCATGCAGGCACAGAAGACGGCCATCCACGCTCCCCACGGAACGAAGCTGCATTGCAAAGGCTGGCACCAGGAAGCCGCCATGCGCATGCTCATGAACAACCTGGATCCGGCCGTGGCCGAGCATCCGGAAGAATTGATTGTCTACGGCGGAGGCGGCAAGGCCGCGCGCAACTGGGAGGCCTATCACCGCATCATTGCCACGCTCAAGCGCCTCGAGAACGATGAGACCCTGCTCGTGCAATCCGGCAAACCGGTGGGTGTTTTCCGCACCCATGAGGAGGCTCCCCGTGTCTTGATTGCCAATGCCCACCTGGTGCCCCGCTGGGGGACCTGGGACGAATTCCGTCGATTGGACGCCATGGGGCTCACGATGTACGGGCAGATGACCGCCGGTTCGTGGATCTACATCGGCACGCAGGGAATCCTGCAGGGGACCTACGAGACCTTTGCCGAATGCGCCAACCAGCACTTCGGGGGAACGCTGGAGGGTCGGCTGGTGGTGACGGCGGGCCTCGGCGGCATGGGCGGCGCCCAGCCGCTTGCAGCCACCATGAACGGCGCCGCCTGCCTGTGTGTGGAGATCGACCCGACACGGATCGACCGGCGTGTGGAGACTGGCTATTGCGATGAGCGCTCGGATGACCTGGACGAGGCGCTCGAAAAGCTTCTCCAAGCCAGGGAGCGCCGTGAGGCGTTGTCGATCGGACTCCTGGGCAATATCGCCGACGTGCTGCCGGAGCTGGTACGTCGCGGCGTTGTGCCCGATGTACTCACGGACCAGACATCAGCGCATGATCTGGATTTGGGGTATCTGCCTGTCGGACATACGGTTGCGTCTGCGGCGGTTTTCCGCGCGTCGGACCCTGTCGGATACCGCGAGGCGGTGCTTGACGCCATGCAGGTCCATATCCAGGCCATGCTGGACTGCAAGGCGGCTGGCGCCATCACGTTCGACTACGGCAACAACCTGCGCGGGCAAGTGGCGGACCATCGCGGCATGACCGAAGCCTTCGACATTCCGGGCTTCGTGCCCGAATTCATCCGGCCGCTCTTCTGCCGCGGATCCGGTCCGTTCCGCTGGGCGGCACTCAGTGGCGATCCGCGGGATATAGCCGTCACCGACGATGCCGTGCTTGAGACGTTTCCGCAGAAGGAAGCCCTGGCCCGCTGGATCCACAAGGCGCGCGAGCAGGTGCACTTCCAGGGGCTGCCCGCCCGCATCTGCTGGTTGGAATACGGCGAGCGCGCCGAAATGGGCCTCAAATTCAACTGGCTGGTCAAGACCGGTCGGGTGTCGGCGCCTCTCGTGATCGGTCGAGATCATCTTGACTCGGGTTCGGTGGCCTCCCCCAACCGTGAAACGGAAGGCATGATGGACGGCTCGGACGCCATTGCCGACTGGCCCCTGCTCAATGCACTCCTCAACACGGCCTGCGGCGCCAGCTGGGTGTCCCTGCACCATGGTGGCGGCGTGGGCATCGGTTACTCGATCCACTCGGGCATGGTGAGCGTGGCCGACGGAACGGAAATGGCCGACAGGCGCCTTGAGCGTGTGCTCACGGCCGATCCGGGCACGGGAGTCATGCGGCACGCGGACGCCGGGTACCCGGACGCCATCGACACGGCCAACGAGCGGGGCGTGGACCTGCCGATGGTAAACGGATGACCCGCCAACCAGGAAAGGACATGCCCCACCGCATCACAATTGCCCGTTTGCCCCAGGATTGCACGGAGGCCATTGCTTCGCTGGATCGGGATCGGTCCCGGGTCCGGACATCCCGCGCCACGCTCGAAAAGCGGATAGCCGGAGGTGCGGCTACCTACGGCGTCAACACCGGTTTCGGAAAGCTGGCCAACCAGCGCGTGAGCGATGACCGCCTCTCGGACCTGCAGCGCAACCTGCTGGTATCGCACGCCGTGGGCGTCGGCCTGCCGGTTTCCCCCGATATCACACGCGTCATGCTGGCCCTCAAGCTGCATTCCCTCGGTCTGGGCTATTCCGGTGTTTCGGAGCCCACGTTCGAGCGGTTGCTCGAGTTTGCGAAGCGGGACCTGCTGCCCGTTATCCCGTCACGCGGGTCGGTGGGCGCCTCCGGGGACCTGGCACCCCTGGCGCATATGGCATTGCCGCTCATAGGGTTCGGGCATTTCTGGGGGCCGGGCGGCGCCCACCGACCCGCAGCGGAGGTGCTGGCCGAGAACGGTCTCGAGCCGATTTCCCTGGCAGCCAAGGACGGGCTCAGCCTCATCAATGGCACGCAGTTCATGGCGGCCTATGGCGCCTGGATCCTGCATCGGGCCACCATGCTGGTCCGCACGGCCGATATCCTGGCCTGCATGAGCCTCGAGGCCCTGCAAGGCAGTGCCCACCCCTTCGATGAACGGGTACACGCCATCCGGCCCCATCCTGGCCAGGTGACCGTGGCGCGCAACCTGCGCCGCCTGCTCGAGGAAAGCGAAATCCTTGAAAGCCATCGCGACTGCGGCAAGGTGCAGGACCCATACTGCCTGCGGTGTGTCCCGCAGGTGCACGGCGCCAGCCGGGATGCCCTTTCCTATGGCGTGGGCGTGCTCGAGACCGAGATGAACGCCGTGACGGACAACCCGCTGGTCTTTGGAGACGGCGAGGTAATCAGCGGCGGCAACTTCCACGGCCAACCGCTGGCCCTGGCCCTGGATTTTGCAGCCATCGCCCTGGCCGAGCTGGCCTCCATTTCCGAGCGCCGGATCTACCTGCTGCTGGAAGGCCACGACGGCCTGCCACGCCTCCTGATGCAGGAAACCGGACTGAATTCAGGCTTCATGATCCCCCAGTACACCGCGGCCGCCCTGGTTTCCGAGAACAAGGTGCTCTGCCATCCGGCTTCGGTGGACTCCATCCCGACGTCCCTGGGTCAGGAGGATCACGTGTCGATGGGCAGCATCAGCGCCGTCAAGCTGCTGCAGGTGATGGAGAACCTGGAACACGTGTTTGCCATCGAGGCGCTTACGGCGGCGCAGGCCCTCGACTACCGTGCGCCCCTGCGGCCCGGGCGTGGAGTGGAGCTGGCCCATTCCCTCATCCGTGCTCGCATCCCCCACCGCGAAGGAGACTACCTCTTCCAGGACGACCTGACGCCGAGTGTCGAGATCATCCGTTCGTCCGCGCTGCAGCAGGCCGTCGAATCGGGGGGATACACGCTTGGCTGATTTCCATGCCACCGACACCGGCCTGCTGACCGATATCGGCTGGCTGGCCACCTGTCCACCGGGCGGGGGCCAGGATGGCATTGGCGTGATCCATCAGGCGGCGTTGGCCTGGCGGGACGGCCGGATCGAATGGGTGGGACGCCAGTCAGACCTGCCCCCGGCATTGCGCGAGCGCGAAACCCGTTCCGCCGAAGGCCGCATGGTCGTACCCGGTCTGGTGGACTGCCATACCCACCTGGTGTTCGGTGGTTGGCGGGCCGATGAATTCCGCCGCCGACTGGCCGGCGAATCCTACCTCGACATCGCAGCCTCCGGGGGAGGCATCCAACGCACGATGCGGCAGACACGGGAAGCGGACACGGAGGTGCTGGCCCTCCATGCCCTCGGCTGCCTGCGTGCCATGGCGCGGCTCGGCATCACGACTGTGGAGTGCAAGACGGGCTATGGGCTGTCGTTCGAAGATGAATTGCGCCTGCTGCGCGTGGTTCGGGACATTCGCCCCCGTACGCCCCAGCGAATTGTGTCCACGCTGCTGGCAGCACACGTGGTACCTCCTGAATGTAACAAAGACAGTTATATTCAAATGATAACAGAGGATCTGATTCCGGCAGTTGCCGAAGCACAGTTGGCCGATTTCAACGACATCTTTGTCGAAGAAGGGGCCTTCTCGGCCGACGACGCCCGACGCATTCTGGGAGCCGGACGCCGTTACGGTCTGCGGCCGAAACTGCATGTGGACCAATTGCATGACGGCAACGGAGCTGCCCTGGCCGCAGAACTGGGCGCCATCAGCGCGGACCATCTCGAGTTCACGTCGGATGCCGGGCGTCAGGCCATGGCCCGCGCAGAAGTGATCGGGGTCTGCCTGCCGCTGGCCTCGCTCTACCTGCACCAGCCCCCAATGGACGGGCGAGCCTTCGTCCGGGCCGGTGTGCCGGTGGCCGTGGCCACGGATTTCAATCCCGGATCGGCGCCGAGCTACGACCTGCCGTTGGCCATGATGCTGGCTTGCACCATCAGTCGTCTGACGCCGGCTGAGGCGCTCAAGGGAGCCACCATCCACGCCGCTGCGGCCATCGGCGTGGCCACGGAAACCGGTTCGCTCGAACCAGGAAAGGCGGCCGACTTCGCCGAGTATTCCGCAGACAATGTGGATGACTGGATGTATCATTTCCGGCCGAATGTGTGCGAGCGGACCTGGATCGGCGGTCAGGTCGTGCACGGAACCCACCTTTCCTGAACCCACCCGTCCGACGTTCCATCCCACGTGCTGCCATGAATCTGACCATCATCACGACCGGCGGGACCATCGACAAGGTCTATTTCGATGCCAAGAGTGACTATCAGGTGGGCAACCCCCAGATCAAGGCCATCCTGGAGCGCGTCGGTGTCACGTTCCCGTTCTGGGTGCAGGAGCTTTTCTACAAGGACAGCCTCGATCTGACGGACGAAGATCGGGCCCAGATCGTGGACGCCGTCCTCGAGTCCTCGTCCAACCGCGTGATCGTGACCCACGGCACGGACACCATGGTCGAAACGGCCAAAGCCCTCCAGGATCGACTTGATGGCACGAAAACCGTGGTGCTTGTGGGGTCGCTGACACCGGCCCGGTTCCGCGAGACGGATGCCGAGTTCAACATCGGCGTGGCCGTCGGAGCCGTTCAATCGTTGGGTCCCGGGGTTTACCTTGCCATGAACGGACAGGTTTTCGATCCGGAGAACGTCCGCAAGAACCGCGCAGCCAACCGTTTCGAGGCCATCTGACGCGGATCCACCCATCCTCTGCGTTCTTGTGCCTGCTTTCCTTCGTCCATCCGGTCTGATGTTGCTGGTCCTGCTGCCGATGCAGGTTCATGCCCAGGACGCGTTCTGTGAATGGGACCGCACCGAAGCAGCCGCACGGTTCGGATCGTCGGCCCTCTCGGCTCCCACGATACCGGCCTGGACGCTTCCGCTCTCCCAGGCGTCCTTTGCACGTCGGTCCGCCCCCGGGCGGGTCTTCCCATCGGATCCCGGGTCGAGCGTGCCCACGGACGTGTTGCTTCCGGGCCTGCTCGGGGACGGAATGGCGCTTGACGGGGAGTATGTGCGCGCCGGCTCGGACCGGCTCGATGGCATCGGCCAGGTCATGACGACGACCGATGGGGATTTCCGGTTCGCCCCCGATACCTCGGCCGCGCTGCTGTGCCCCACCGATATTTCCGTGTGCCGTGCGTTCGACGCTGTGAACGTCTACTGGCATGTGGACCGCTACGTCCGCGAGTTCTGGGTGGACCGGATGGGAGTCGAGCCGTCGTTCCGGGCCGAGGCACGCGTCCACATCGGCGGGGATGGGGCGTTTGCCGATTGGACTTCCCGGTCCCAGAAAATGGGTGTCGGGGACATCTTCATGAAGAACACGGCCCTCTCGGACGACCTGATCTATCATGAATACACGCACCTGGTGCTGTCCTCCCTGGGCTTCGAGACCGGAACCGGGGTAAGTGAACAGACCCGGGCCCTGCACGAGGCCTACGCCGATTATTTCGCCGCCACATTCACGGGCGAACCGCGGATCGGGGAGTGGGTGGTCACCTGTCCGCCGCGGCAGCAATGCCAGGGTCCGCCGAACGACAGGGAGCTGCGCACGCTCGAACTCGACCCGGGCATCTGGAACTGGCGGGAGGGCGCGCCATCGGATTCGTTGCGCTACGGCATCTGCACCCGGTTCCACGAGGGCGATGGCAAGTGCAAGCAATCCTGGAACAACTACACCCGGCCCTATGTGTGGGGCATGATCTGGGCAGCCGCCCTGTGGGACCTGCGGACCGCCCTTGGCGCGGAGCAGGTCGACCGCCTGGCCCTGGAAGCGGCCCGGCGGCACGACAGCACCACGGATTTCGCCCGTGCCCTGGGCCACCTGCTGGAAGAGGCCGAGGGTCGATTCGGGCCCAACGTCCGCGGACAGGTGGAAACCGTTTTCCTTGAGCGGGGACTCACCGCGTCTATGGATGTGTCCGTGGAATCGTCCGATCAGGATGCCGGCCTGGAACTCTGGCCAAACCCGGCCCGCGGAAGTCTCTCGATCCGCCTCCCGGACGCCCCCAGCGGACACCTTGCCGCCGAATGGGTGATCCGGGACCTGCTGGGGCGCGAGGTCCTGCGCGGCACGGCCCGTTCGGGCGATCTGCTGTCCGTCGATACGGGGCAGTTGCCGGCAGGGGTCTACCGATTCGAAGCGCGTTCGGGCGCCCGTTCGATGCGGCAGATGTTCGTTCACTTCAGGTAGCGCGGCATGGACGGCGTCTGCGCCCTAGATTCCGCCGATCCATCGATTTCCCCTTCGACCGCATGCCCATGTTGCGCCACCTGTCTGCCTGCCTGCTCCTGTTGCTGGCCCCCGTCACCGTCCAGGCCCAGGATCTCCTCCTGCCCGAAGCCTTCCAGTTTGCCCCCGAGATCCCCCGCGACCCGGCCATTCCTTCTCCGGAGGCCTTCCTGGGCCGTGCCACCGGGGAGAGCTACACCCTGCATGCCGATGTCGTACGATACCTGCACGCAGTGGCCGACGTCTCGGACAGGGTTGCCATCCAGGAGTACGGGCGAACCTATGAAAACCGGCCGCTCTACCTTCTGA
Source organism: Bacteroidota bacterium (assembly GCA_027620595.1). GTDB lineage: Bacteria > Bacteroidota > Rhodothermia > Rhodothermales > UBA10348 > JAAZVD01. The sequence continues at coordinate 6,887 of JAQCDI010000036.1, forward strand.
CGGTCACGTCGCCTGCCAACCATGCACGGATAGCAGACATCCAGGCCGCCAACCAGCGGCTGGCCGATCCCGCCACGCCGGCCGCTGAGGCCGCTGAATTGACGGCAGCCAACCCCATCATCACCTGGCTTTCCTACAACGTGCATGGCAACGAGCCGTCGAGCACGGAGAGCGCGCTGGAAGTGCTGTATCTGCTGGCCGCCGGGCAGGGCGCCGGGATCGAAGCGTTGCTGGAGCAAAGCGTGGTCCTCATTGATCCGGTGCTCAATCCCGACGGCCGGGACCGGTACGTGTATTGGTACAAGTCGGCCCGCGCCCATCAGCTGCGGGTGGATGCTGACGACCTGGAACACGACGAGCCCTGGCCGGGCGGACGTACCAACCATTACTGGTTCGACCTGAACCGGGATTGGATGTGGTTGGTGCATCCCGAGTCCCAGGGGCGCATCCAGCATTACAGGGAATGGATGCCGCAGGTCCACATGGACTATCACGAGCAGGGGTTCGACAACAACTACTTCACGATGCCGGGCAAAGCCCCGCGCAATCTCGAGCTGCCTGAGGCGTATGAGTCGTGGGCCGACATGTTCGGGCGCGCCAGCGGCGAAGCGCTGGCGCGCAACCAGGTGAACTACTTCACCCGGGAGTCTTTCGAGTTCTTCTATCCTGGGTATGGCTCGTCCTATCCCACCATGCAGGGCGCCATCGGCATGCTCTCCGAGCAGGGCGGACACAGCCGCGGAGGCCGGGCGGTGGAGACGAACGATGGCTATGTCCTGACCCTGCGCCAGCGCGCCTGGGACCATTTTGCCACTTCGATGGCCGTCATCGAGGCGTCCGTTGCGCATCGGACCGACCTGCTGGCTTATCAGCGCGCCTTCTTCGATCCCGCCAACTCGAAGCAGAAAACCACGGCCTACCTCATCCCCGACGACGACGGCAACGGATACGTGACCGATGTGATTGCGCTCCTGCTGGCCCACGGCATCGAAGTGGAGCGGGCAACGGCAGAATTCTCGGTGCAGGGCATGGATTTCTGGAATGGCACGTCAGCCCGGCAAACCTTCCCGGCAGGTACCTGGATCGTTCCCACGAATCAGGCCCGGCACGTGATGATCCACACGCTCATGCAGCGCCAGATGGAGATCGAGTCCAAGGACATGTATGACATGTCCGCCTGGTCTGTCCCGCTGGCCTACAATCTGCAGGGAGCTGCCTGGACTGAAGAAGCGCTCCTCATGGCCCGCGAGTCGGTGAGCGAAGCCCCGAAACGCACTTCCGGAGTGACGAACGCCGGGGCCCGGTATGGATATGCCATTGACTGGCGACAGCAAGGTGCCCCAAAGGCACTCGGCATGCTCTGGGAAGCCGGGTACAATGTGCGCGCGGCCCGCCGCACCTTCGGAATCGGCGAAAAGGACTATTCCGTGGGTTCGATCATTGTCCTCAAGGGACGCAATCGGGACCGGATGGCCGGTATGGCGGCTGACATGGAGCGGATTGCCCATGCGGCCGGTGTCCGGATCGAGGGCTATGACGTGAGCCGGGTGGACCGGGGCATGGACCTGGCATCGGCTGATGCCCGCGTCGTGGAGGAGCCCCGCGTGGTCATGCTGCTCGACGACCCCATCGGATCCGAAACGGCCGGACAGATCTGGTACCTTTTCGACCGTCGGGTGGAGTGGGGCATCGATCGGGTGCGTGCCCGCCGCCTGTCGTCGTTGGATCTGGACGAAGTGGACGTGCTTGTGCTGCCTCCGGGCAACCTGTCCTCGCTCATCGACTCCACACAGTCCGATCGGCTCGGCCGGTGGATCCGGCAGGGTGGTGTCCTGATCGGTTCGGAGAGCGCGGCCTCGTTCCTGGCTTCCGAGCGCTCGGGTCTGTCTTCGGCCCGCATGGTGCGCACGGACACCGAAGAAGAGGATGAATCCGACGTCGACGAAGCGGTCTATACCCGCTATGTTGATCGCAGCGATTCCACGGATGCCACGCGCATTTCCGGATCCGCATTCCGCGCCCGCCTGGACAATACCCATCCGCTGGCGGCCGGCATGCCCGAATCCCTGTTCACATTGAAATTCGGAACCGAGGCCATCGAGCCCTCACGTTCGCTCCACAACGTGGGGACCTACGACCGGGAGGCTGCCCAGCTCCTGGCTTCCGGATTTGCCTCCACGGAGAACCAGGAAAAACTGGCCGGACAGACGTTTGCCGCTGTTCAGGACATGGGTTCCGGAAAGGTGGTGTTGCTGCTGGACAAGACGCAGTACCGCATGTTCTGGCTGGGTCCCACACGGCTCCTGATCAATGCCGTGATGCTCCTGCCCGGCATGTAGCGGAACTGGCCGCCCTCCGCCACGGTCGAAGGGCCCATCCAATAACCATTCCCATGCTCCCCTACACCATAAAGGAAGGACTGTCCGGCTTCAAGCGGGCCTCCTTTTCGTCGGTAGCAGCAACCAGTGCCATGACCGTGGCGCTCGTGCTGGTAGGGTTGTTTGCCGTTGTCATCTGGCAGGCCCGCGGCGTGTCGGAGTGGCTCAAGCAGCGGGTCGGGGAGGTCGAGCTCTTCCTCGACGATGTCCACGTGGATGTGGCCGAGGCGCTCTATGAGCGGGCACGGGCAACCGCCGGCGTGGCCCAGGCCGAGTTCATCTCCAAGGAACGGGCGCAGCAGATCTTCCGACAGGAATTCGGGGAGGAGGCCGAGGTGTTCTTCGACGGAGCCTTCCTGCCGGCTTCGATCCGGGTCCGGGTAGAGCCGGACTATATCAACACCGACAGCCTGAACGCCCTGGTGGCGGAGTTCTCGAGCTGGAATCGGGTGGACGAGGTGGTCTACAATCGCCCGCTTTTGGCCAAGGTACAGGACAACCTGCGTCTGCTTTCCATCATCGGCGTCTCCATCGGACTCCTGGTTCTGCTGGCGTCGATCTTCCTGGTGGCCAACACCATCCGCCTGGCCATCTATGCCCGCCGGCTCATGATCCGGACGATGAAGCTGGTGGGCGCAACGGACGGCTTCATCCGCAAGCCGTTCATCGTGGAAGGCATCCTGCAGGGCATGATCTCTGCCGTGCTGGCTCTCTTCATCCTGTGGGTCATGGAGCAGGTTGCGCTGGCCCTGGTCCCGCAGCTGAGCGGTCTGCCCTGGAGCGAGGCCCTGCTGTTTGCTGCCGGGCTTCTGGTCGCTGGCATGATCCTGGGATGGATCGGTTCGGAGAGTGCCGTCCGCCGCTTCCTGCGTCAGGTGTCCCTGCACTGATTCCAGGGCGGTTGAGCCGGGATTTCACGCGACTTTCCGCGGTTCGCCCGTATATTTCTGCCATGATCCGTCTGATCTGCATACTGGTCCTGTTGACCCTCGCCGCGGTACCCGCCGCGCGGGCCATGGATCATGCGCATCATTCGGGACACGGCAGCGAGCGCTCGGTCAGTCCCGCTCAGGAGGCCACGATGCCCGCTTTGCCATCATGCAAGGTGGCGGACTCCACCGACCGCCCAATGCCCGGTCATGGTTCGTGTCTGGGCTGCTGCCCCGGTAATCTTCTGCAGGGCAATGTGTCCCCGACGCCTCGTGGACAGGACGCCCTGACCATACCGGAGTTCGACGACGTTCCTGCTTTTCGATCCGACGATGTTCCCGTTTCTTCCGGAGCGCGATCGCCGGGGCTTGTGTGCGGCGATTTCTGTCCTGTTCTGCGATTGTGAGGATACGCGGGTCAGCCTGCACATGCGGGCGGCCACCCCATCCCCTGTGAGGGATGACCACGACAGTCCCATCCCCCATCGGGGATGCGCTGAAGTCGGCGTGTATCCAATCGAAGAACATCATGGATTCCCCCTTTCCTGCCTTGAACTGCAGACGTCCGTCGTGGCGATCTGTGCTGCTCGGATGCGTCCTGCTGGGTGCTGTTGGCGCTTTTTCCACTACGCAGGCCCAGGATGCTGAAGAGCTTCTGGTCGTTTCTTCCGTAGAGGATCTTTTGCGTGCCGTTTCGGAGGGCAATGTGTCCCTCCGTGCGGCCGCCTCTCGAGCCGGAGCCCTGGCGTCAGCCTCGGGAGTGGCGGGCGCCCTTCCCGACCCGACCGTTGCCGTTGGTTTCTTTCCTCTGCCGATCCATACGGCGCGTGGCGAGCAGCTCATGCAGCTGCGTGTTGAACAAATGCTTCCCTGGCCCGGCAAGCGGGAGCTTCAGCGAACGATGGCGGACATGGAGGCGCACATGGGGCGCGAGGATGCGGCGCGCCTGAAGGCCGAGGCCTCCCTCGAAGCGCTGCATGCGGCCATGGCGGTGGCCCAGGCCGAGGCCCGCATGGCCGAAATCCACTCCTTCCGTGAGCGTCTTCGGCGGTTTGAATCCGTGGCCTTGACCCGCTACGAGAACGGCGAGGGGGAGCAGCAGCACGTCTGGAAGCTGCAGTTGGCCCTGGCCGCGCAGGAGCAGGCGCTGGCCCGTTTTGCGGATGACCGTGCGGCTGCCGTTGCGGCCATCGGACAGCAGGTGCATCGACCCGTGGCGGTTCCGGAAGGCGCGTTTCTGGCGTTGGCTCCCATGGTGGCGGACGCCTTTCCCGAGGAGCGCTCGGAATACCGGCGCATGCAGGCAGGGATCCAGCGCGCTGCTGCCGCCCGGGAAACGGCTCGTCTGGTCAACCGCCCCGATTGGGGCCTGTCGGCCACGTGGATGACCATCGTGGAAAGCGATATGCCAGCCATGTCGGACGGGCGGGATGCCTTCGGCGTGGGCGTCATGCTCCGCGTGCCGCTCGGCCGTCGGGAGCAGGAAGCCAGGGAGGAAGCGGCCCGTCTCCAGGAGCAGGCCATGCAGGAGGCGCAGGAGGCGTTCGTGGCGGCTTGGCAGGCCATGTGGGCCGAGAATTCCATCCGGATCGGGCAGTTGGAAGCGCAGCTGGCTCACCTCGATTCCCGGCTGCTCCTCGTCGCCGAATCCATGTTGGAGTCGTCCGTGCAGGCCTATGCGGCCGGACGCTCGGGCTTCCTTGATCTTCTTGATGCCGAGCGAACGGCGTTCGACTTGCGTATGCAGCGTGTCGAACTGGTCACCCGCCTGGCCACAGCCCGATGGACCCGCGTGCGCCTTAGCGGGCAGTGGGATGTCCCCTCCGAATTGCCTTCAAACCGGTAACACCATGACTACCCGACACCTGATCCTGATCATTCCGGGCATCCTGCTCATCGCATTGGGCGCTTACTGGCTCGGGACCCGCACCGGTGCTCACGACATGGCTGTTGAGGCCTCCACAGCCGACGCGGAACGTGAAATCCTGTACTGGCGGGCGCCGATGGACCCTTCCGAGATCTACGACAAGTCCGGTAAGTCCCGCATGGGCATGGACCTGGAGCCGGTGTATGCCGATGAGGTCGGACGCACGGCTGCCTCGTCCGGCGTCCGGATAGATCCCGTCGTGGCCCAGAACATGGGCATCCGGTATGCCATGTCCGAGCGGCGCGATCTGACCCGATCCATCCGGACGGTGGGCGAGGTCATGATCGATGAGGAGAACGTCATCCAGGTCAACGCCCGGGTCTCGGGCTGGCTGGAAGTCCTGCATGTTGCCTTCGACGGTGCGCCCGTCAAGAAGGGCGACCCGCTGCTGGAGATCTATTCGCCCGAAGTGGTCACCACCCAGGAGGAATTCCTGCTGGCCCTGGCCCATCGGGACGGGCTGGATGCATCATCCCCAGCGGAAGCCCGCGCGGCGGCCGACCGGATGGTGGCCGCC
>JAQCDI010000037.1 GCA_027620595.1 Bacteroidota bacterium
TCTTCTGGCCGGCGGGGATTACCTGGTCATCCGGTTGGAGGGCAAATTCGAACTCGACGAATTCGCCGGGGACCAGGGGTTCGCTCTCCGTGAGGGAAGCGTGGTTCTGCGGATCAAACCAGCCCCGGGTGATGATGCCACCCTGCGGACGGCGACCTTCCGTCCAGGGAAGCGACACCAACCAGACACTGAAGTTGACGGCCGGCTTGTTGGCTGCCAGGCGCACTTTCATCGTCGGTGTGCCCGAAAGGTGCACATCCTGGGCCAGTTCGGGGGTAACGTAGAGCAGGCGGTGCGTGGTGTATTCGGCCCGTGCCAGCGTGGCGCCGTCGAAGGAGACGTTGTCCACGATGGTCTCGATACCCGGGGACGAGGGGGCTTCCAGGCTCAATTCAGCCGTGTACTGACCACCGGCGGTCGGGAAGAGGCGAACCCCTTCCGATTCCGGGTTCGGGTAGTCGGCGTAGGGGGTGGGCTCGAGGCGGTCATCGCCTTCGCGGACAATCCAGGCTTTCGGATCGTTCTCGACGCCATTCTCCACGCCCAGGACGTAGCGGGTGAACCACTTGTTCATCATGTCGAGCGGTGGAGGTCCGCCGTGGCCACCCTGATGGTAGTACTGCTGCACGGGGACCTTGCCCTTGAGGGCCTCGACGATGCGCACGCTGTGTTCGGGGACCACGTTCCAGTCATTGAACGCGTGGGCCATGAGGACGGCAGCCTTTACGCCATCGATGGCATTGAGATAGTCCCTTCCGGCCCAGAACTCGTTGTAGTCTCCCGTGATGCGGTCCATGCCCGCGGCATACTCGCCTTCGCGGATGGTCGCATTGCAGTAGTCCCGGCGATCACTGTTGCGGCTGTGGATGTAGTCATAGAGGACGTCGATGTCCTCTCCAAGGTAGCCACCGGGATGACGGATCAGGCCATTCGACCGGTAGTAGTGCCAGTAGGAGGTATTCGGGGCCACCGGGATGATGGCTTTGAGCCCGTCCACGCCGGTCGTGGCGGCTGCCAGGGGCAGTGTGCCATTGTAGGACGTGCCGGTCATGCCGACGCGTCCATCCGACCAGTCCGCTTTCACTTCCTGTCCACCCTCGGGTTGGGTGTATCCCCTGGCGCGTCCGTTCAGCCAGTCAATGACCGCTTTGGGGGCCAGGGACTCGTTGAGGCCGCCCACGGTCGGGCATCCCTGGGACTGACCCGTGCCGGGCGATTCGGAATGCACCACGGCAAAGCCGCGCGGCACCCAATCTCCTACGAATCCGTTGGAAATGCCCTCCGGCGTGCGTCCTTCAAAGCCGGCGTAGGGTTCTTTGGCAGGCGGCGTTCCGCCCAGCTCGTGCTTTACGTCCCAGAAGATATCGTTGATGGGAGCCGTACCCGAGTAGTAAGGGCTGGAGCCGTAGATCACCGGCACCTTGATGCCGCCCTCAGCGGTCTGTGCCTGCCGGACCACCGCCACATGGACGCGGTCCAGTGTTCCGTCCCCGTCAGAGTCGAATTCGGTTTCCACCCAGAGCTCCTCACGGATCCACTCGGATTCATTGGAGAAGGCGTCCACCACCTGCGCCATGCCGTTTTCAACGACAGGGCCGGTCTGGGCAGACCCGGGCCAGACAAGGAACAGGGCAAGAAGGGGAAAGAGCAGGATCCGTTTCATGTGTCGAGCCGAATGGGTGATCAGGAGCGTCCGCAAAGTAGGTGTGTCAACGCGCATTTCCTGCCGGGGTAAGCCGCACAATGGCCGCTTGATCCGCCGGGCCGTCGATGCCCAGATAGATGGCCCCGTCCGGCCCCTGCCGGATGTCCCGGATGCGTCCGTGGCCCCGGTAGATGGTTTCCTCGGCCACCACCTGATCCCCATCGAGCACCAGGCGGGCCACCTGCTCCCCGTTGAGGCCGCCCACGAACAGATTGCCCTGCCATTCAGGAAAGGCCGATCCGGAATAGACGAGCATGCCGGACGTGGCGATGGATGGCACCCAGTAATGCACCGGTTGCTCCATGCCCTCTTGATGGGTACCCTCGTGCAGTTCGTTGCCGCCGTAATTGACGCCGTATCCAATGACGGGCCAACCGTAGTTGCGTCCGGGCAGCACGAGGTTCAGCTCGTCGCCACCCTGGGGGCCATGCTCGTTGATCCAGAGGCGGCCGGTGGCCGGGTCCCAGGACATGCCCTGGGGGTTGCGGTGGCCATAGCTCCAAATGGAGGGCTCGATACCGTCCTGGCCGACAAACGGGTTGTCGGCAGGAATGGAGCCGTCGTCGTGCAGGCGGTTCACCGTACCATGATGATTGCTGCGGTCCTGCGCGGGATGGTTGGCCTGGTCCTCATTCGGATTGGCCTGCCGGTCTCCGACGGTGACAAAAAGGTAGCCCTCGGCATCGAAGGCCAGGCGGGAGCCGTAGTGTCCCCGACCCCGCGAATCGGCCACGAAAATGTCCGCTACATCCACCAATTGCATTCCGTCGAGTCGACCCCGCGCCACGGCCGTGGTCGAATTGCCGTCCACCGGCTTGGCGTAGGTCAGATACACCAGTTGATTGCGTTCGAAATCAGGGTGCAGGACCACATCCAGCAGTCCGCCCTGTCCTCGAGCAAAAACCTCGGGTGTGCCTGCGATGGGTGCTTCCATCACATGACCACCCTCATGGATCATCCGCAGTCGCCCCGGCAGCTCCGTGGCCAGTATGCTGCCGTCGGGGAGGAAGGCGAATCCCCAGAGGGACTCGAGGCCACTGGCCACCACGTCCACTTGCACGGCCCCCCGGTCGGTTTCGACGGAAGAGGGCTGGCCACAGGCGGCCAGCGGGGCACCGAAAAGCGCGACGAGCGTCAGGCCGGCCGACAGCGTTCTGTTGAGTAGTGTCATCATGGATTGTAAGGGATTTCAGGGCTGGGGGCGGGGTTGGGCACCACGTCATGCACCACGTCATTCACATCGTCATGCACCGGACATGCCCATGGCAGATCCGGTGTACCCCTGGAGGCTACCACGGGGTTCCACCGACTATGGTATGCGGGTGGTCTCCACTCCGTCAAGGAAGGTAGCAATCAGTCCGGCCACCAGGGCCGGCCGTTCCGCCGGCGCCGCATGACCCGCTCCGGGGATGACCTCCACGCGGGCATCCGGCATCAGGGAGGCAAACCGATCCATCGTGACCGGTCGGGCCTCGTCGAACTCGCCGGCCAGGATGAGCACCGGTACATCGAGGTCCTCCAGTCGATCCGTGCGGTCGTAATCGAGCAGCGTACCCGTGGCCGTGAACTCGGTGGGCCCCCACATCGTGGTATAGACCTCGTTGTTGCCGGACACGCCCTGGCATTCGGGGATGGGCGGGTACCCGATGGGGTCCATGAATCGGGCATAAAACGAATCCGTGGCGGCGATGTAGGCCGGATCATCGTAGGTGCCAGCCGCCTCATGCTCCCGGATTACCGCCTGCAGATCCTCGGGCATCGTGGCCACGAGCGCCTTGGCGTCCTCGATCCAGGCCGGCGTGCTCAGCAGGGGTCCGGAGAAAATGACGGCTCCCACGTCTCGGCGGCCCTCAAGCACGTATTCGGCCGCTACAGATCCACCCCAGCTCCAGCCCATCAGGTGCAGCTCGTCCAGGCCGAGCGCGTCCCGGATGGCGTCGATCTCGACCACCGAATGGGCAATATTCCACTGTTCGCGCAGTCCGGGCCGGTCCGAACGGCCGGTCTCCAGCTGATCGTAGCGGATCACTGGACGATCCAGGATCTCGTTGTCCAGCAGGCCGAACCCGCAGCTCGTACCGCCGGGGCCGCCGTGGATGAGGAGCAGAGGGATGCCGTCTGCATCGGGGTTCGACACCTCATAGAACACGTTGCCGCCGGGCACGGCCACCATGCCCGAGCGCACCACCTGACCGGTAACCGGGTCCACCCGTTCATTGGAGTCGGGCGAACCGGACCGGCATGCGCCGAGCAGGAGGATGGCCACGAGGAAGGCTGCATAGCGGGTCATTTCGTGTACCGGATGCGGGTCAGTTTGGCGTCTTCGTTGCGGGTGTTCCAGGCGCGCCCGTACTCGAGGACGTAGAGGGAGCCATCAGAGGCAAAAGCCATGTCCATGGGTCGGCTCCACGGATGTTCGGGCAGGAATTCTTCCATGTACCGGTAATTGCCCTCGGCGTCCATCGTGATCACCAGCACCTTGTTACGCATCCATTCGTGCATGAACAGGCGACCCTCGAAGTAGTCCGGGAATCGATCCCCTTCGAATCGGCTCGCCCTGAAAACCGGCCCGGCCATGGCGCTCCGGCCGCCATCCCCGAGGAGGGGATGATCCTCCGTTTTGGCGTAGGGATAGAACAGGAACGCGGGCTGCGCGGGCGGAAGCGTCCGGATCCCGGTATTGTTGGGGGAATCGTTGACCGGTGCGGCCGGATCGAACCATCCTTTGCCCGTGGCCGTGGCAAAATCCCAGTCCTGGTAGGCCTGGTTGTCGGCAATGAAGAATGGCCAGCCGAAGTTGCCGGCCTGCCGGGCCTGATTGAGCTCGTCATAGCCGCGCGGACCCCGGATTTCCGACGGGTCGGAAGCGTCGGGTCCCACGTCGCCCCAATAGAGCAATCCCGATGCGGGGTCGATCGAAATGCGGAAGGGATTCCGATGCCCCATCGTGTAGATCTCCGGCCGGCCCTCGGCCGGATCCGCAAACAGGTTGCCTTCGGGGATCGAATACGTGCCATCGGCCTCGGGCCGGATGCGCAGGATCTTGCCGCGCAGGTCTTGGGAGTTGGCTGAGGATCCCTGGGCGTCATACGGCGCACGCCCAGGCCTTTCGTCGATGGGCGCCGAGCTGTCGGCCTCGAACGGGTTGGTGTTGTCTCCCGTGGACAGGAACAGGGTGCCGTCCGGTCCGAAGGCGAGTGAACCACCGGCATGGCAGCATGTGTCACGCTGCGTGTGCACTTCCAGCAACATCATTTCGCTGTCCGGATCGAGGCGCGTGCCGTCGAAATGGAACCGCGAAAGGCGGTTGGCCACCACATCGGTGGGGGAGTAGTACAGGTACGTCCAGCCGTTGTCGGCAAAATCCGGATCCAGCGCCAGCCCGAGCAGTCCATCCTCCAGGCCGTAGGCCACCTCCATCTGGTTCACGATGGTGTCCGTGCCGGATTCCGGGTCCACCAGGTGCACGGCGCCCGAACGCTCGATGAACAGGACCCGGCCGTCGGGCAGGGGCGCCAACTCCATGGGCTCGTTGAGGTTCGTGGTCAGGACGTCCACCTTGAATTCCCAGTCCCAGGGCGAGGGCTCGGCGGGTTCGGCATCCTCCTCAGATGTGACCCAGACCAGCGCGGCCCGCACCAGGTCCAGATATGCCGGTTCCGACCAGGACTCGTCGGTGTGTCCCGGCTGGATGTAGAGCGAGCGCCCGCCGTCGAAATGATGATACCATACGAGCGGGTGGGAATCGCCCTCGGTACGGTCGTTCCCCGGGTTGTAGGAGGTCTCATCGATCTGGATCAGGGGAATGACTTCCTTGTTGACCATGCGCAGGTTGTACCACTCATCGAAGCGGGTCCAGCGCTCCGGCAGATGGGCCACCACGGGATGGGTGGGGTCCAGGATGTCCAGGCTGGCCTCCTGGGGCGCCGGGTGATCAGTGAAATACCCCCCGACCAGCTGTCCATACCATGGCCAGTCATACTCCGTGTCGCTGGCCGCATGGATACCGAGGTAGGCTCCACCGCCCTGGATGTAGCGCTGGAAGGCAAGCTGCTGGTTGCGGTCCAGCACATCGCCCGTGGTGCTGAGGAAGACGATGGCTTCGTAGCGGGCCAGGTTTTCCTCGTTGAAATCCACCGGGTTCTCGGTCGTATCCACCACCATCCCCATGTCGGTCCCGATGCCCTGGATCACGTCGCGGGCCAAGGGGATATGGCTGTGGCGGAAGGACGCGGTGTGTGAAAAAACCAGTACCCGCGAAGGTTCTTTCTGACACCCGGTCAGGAGCGAGGTGGCGGGCAACAGAAGGAGCAGCAGGAAAAGGGCAAGTCGGCGCATGGCGGGAACGGGATGGCGGCCGGAAGGAATCGGCCCGCAAGCTAGGGGCATCCTTCCGTAGTGGCAACATCGCAGAATTCGACGGGTGACAGTACGCTGTCATCGGCCCCGTTCAGTTTGGGGTGAACACGACCATCCAGGTGCCCCGAATGTCCCATCCCGCGCCTTCCGATATACCCCGCTGCCCATGGTGTGGTACGGATCCGCTCTACGTCCGCTACCATGATGAGGAATGGGGGCGACGCGTGCATGATGACCGGCAGCTGTTCGAGATGTTGACCCTTGAAGGTGCGCAAGCGGGGTTGTCCTGGATCACCGTGCTCCGCAAGCGGGAGGGGTATCGCGAGGCGTTCCACGGCTTTGATCCCCAGCGGGTGGCCGTCATGACCGAAGAGGAGCAACAGCACTTGCTGACGCATCCGGGTATCGTGCGCAATCGGCTCAAGGTTGCCTCCACGATCACCAACGCCCGGGCCTTCCTGGACCTGCAGCGGGAGCACGGTTCGTTCGCTGCCTGGTACTGGTCGTTCACGGGAGGAGAACCGATCCGCAACGTCCGTCGGACGATGCGGGATTTGCCAGCCAGCACGCCGTTGGCCGAGCAGATTTCGAAAGAGATGAAACGTCGGGGTTTCCGTTTCGTGGGCCCCACGATCATCTATGCGTTCATGCAGGCCACAGGGATGGTCAACGACCATCTGACAACCTGCTTCAGGTACTCCGAGGAGGGTTGAACGGCCCAGAATCGCGTAGGGGCGGGTTCACGTGGAATTGTTGATGAGATGTGGAAAACGTGGATTTTTTCCGCAAATCCTGCATTATCGCAGTGTTATTCGACAGGGCGGATTTTCAAGCCCTTGAAAAACAATGACTTAGGTGGAGGCATTTCATTCTCTCGGGTCCACATCGCCCAAAACAGTGCCTTCAGGCCACGTGGACCCAAAAGTGGACAAGGTGTGGAAAACCTTGGAGACGTGAAAAATGCCTGAAGCCTCAGCTGAGCACTTTCTCGAACGTCTCGACATCCTCCAGGACCTGGCCTGTGCCTCGTACGACGGCGGTCAGTGGGTCTTCGGCAACGTATACAGGCAGGTCCACACGGCCCCGGATCATGGAGTCCAGTCCCTTGAGCATGGCGCCGCCGCCTGTCAGCATGATGCCCCGTTCCAGGATGTCGGCACCCAGTTCGGGAGGCGTGCGCTCCAGACACCGGATGACAGCCGAAGCGATCTGGCCCACCGGTTCGCGCAGGGCTTCCCGAACGTCTTCGGACGAGATGGTCCTCACTTTTGGAATACCGCTCACCAGATCCCGTCCCTTGACGGACAGTTCCAGCTCGGGGTCGAGCTCGACGGCACTGCCCACTTCCTTCTTGATGCGCTCAGCCGTCCGATGTCCGATGAGCAGGTTGTGGTTGCGCTTGAAGTACTGGACAATGGCGTTGTCCAGTTCGTCCCCTCCGACGCGGATGGACTCATCGATCACGATGCCCGACAGGGCAATGACGGCGATCTCCGTCGTTCCGCCACCGATGTCCACGATCATGTTACCCACCGGCTCTGCCACATTCAGCCCAATACCGATGGCTGCGGCCATGGGTTCATCGATCAGGTACACCTGACGGGCGCCGGCGTGCTCCGCCGAGTCGCGCACCGCCCGTTTTTCCACTTCCGTGATGCCGGACGGCACACAGACCACCATTCGCCGGATGGCAGAAAGCCAGTTGGTCTGGACTTTCCTGATCAACTGACGGATCAGTTGTTCTGCCACCTCGAAATCGGCAATCACGCCGTCCTTGAGCGGCCGGATGGTTTCAATTTCCCGGTGGGTGCGTTCGTGCATCTGCTGCGCCTCGTGGCCCACCGCAATGACCTTCCGGGTGGACCGGTTGAGTGCCACAATAGAGGGTTCATTCAGCACGATGCCTCGACCCTGGATATAGATCAGCGTGTTGGCCGTACCCAGGTCAATGGCGACATCCGTGGAGAAATTGAACAGACCCATGAAAGGTGGTCGGAAACGAAGTGCAGAAACGGCGAAAACAGCTCTTGGGCGCGTTTTCCTGAAAGAAGAGACCGATGAACATCGGCAGACAGGATTATACGCAGGATGGGTTTCGAATCCAATGGCTGAACCCTACGTTCGGACCTCCCACAACCCCTTTTTGTGCACATTGAATCGTATGCGTTCTCTTCGCATTGCGCTGGTCCTGACCCTGGCTGCCGGAGTCTTCTTCGTGTCCCTCGGATTCTTCCGGCCCACTGTGGAAGTGCGCACCGCCCAGCTGGTGACGCGCAGCCCTCACGTGACCTTTTTCGTCCTGACCGATGGGGATCGGCTTGACGAGTGGATGGAAGGATTCGTATCCATGGAACGCATGCTGGACCGGGAGTCCCGGGTGGGCAATCGATCCGTCCTGCGGCTCGCCACCGGCTCCGACACGCTCGAATTGAAACAGGAGGTCCTGGCCTTCGAACCGGGGCGCCAATTCCAGGTCCGATTCGAGGGCGAGAGCCTGGAAGGCACGGTAGACGTGGAGCTGACGCCCGTTCCATCCGGTACGGAAATCATGACGACCACCCGAATGGAAGGTGCCACCTGGTGGTGGCGATCCATGCTTCCGTTCCTGACCGGAGGGCTCCGGCAGACACAGACCGGGGATTATGCCCGACTCGCTGCGCTCATCAACACGGCTGATACGCCGCTCACAGGCTCGTGGGCGGGTGTCGATCAGTGGGGCAACGAGCAGTTGTTCCACTTCCGCCCGGATGGAGAGGTGCGCTGGGAGGCAGCCGCCGGGGATGAGCGTTTTGCGCTGGACGGTGTTGCCTGGACCCTGGATCGATCGTCCCAGCCGATGCGGCTGGACCTGACCCGGTTCGAAACCGGACCGCTGCTGGGGATGGGTCTATACGGCATCGTCGAATTCATTTCGGACGACTCCCTGCGTGTGGACCTGGAGGCCGGACCGGAAGGCAAGGACGATGTGCGCCCAGCGGGCTTTACGGAATCAAGTGTTTTCCTTCGCCGGATCCATTGATCCCCGTTGATCGCAGGCCTTGCACCTGACGTAGAGCCGACTCAGCCGATTTCCGGTTGGAACAGGGCCATCGAGGCACCGGCCGGATCTTGGACTACGCAGAACAGGCCGTGCCCAGGCATCTTCCGGACTGCAGACAGGACCTTGCCGCCGTGCTGTTCGCAGGCGCGACACGATGCCTCGATATCCGGCACGTTGACGTAGAGCAGCCACTGGGCGGGCAATCCGGCATTGGTACCACGGGCATGGCAGACTCCGGCCACCGGCGTGCCGTCTGCAGCTGACATCACGTAGTCGTCGTAGTCGCCCATGGACAAGGGCGAAGCCGCCCATCCTGCCACATTCTGATAGAAATCACGAATGGATTCGGCATTGTCGACGGTCAGGTCAAACCAGCCGAACGTGCCGTAGGACGGAGCGGAATCTGCCATGCTCGGAAGCGGTCAGGAGTGAAGGACGCGGTTCTTGAGCAGCTGTTCGATCTGGCCCAGCTCCTGCACGAACCGGGGGTCAGTGTCGATGCGCGCTTGGATGGCCTTGCAAGCATGGATGACAGTGGAATGGTCCCGCCCGCCGAAACGACGTCCGATGGCCTCCAGCGAATGCTGGGTCATCAGCTTGCAGAAATGCATGGCCACCTGCCGGGCATCCACGATGGGCCGCTTGCGGCTCTTTCCGATGAGCAGATCCGCATCCATGTCAAAGAACTCGGCGACGATATCCCGGATCTGGGAGGCGGAAATGCTCTTGCGGGTCCGGTTGTCAATCAGGTCCTGCAGGGCGTCCTGAACGAAGACCAGGTCGATGGTCTTGCGCGTTACGCTGTGCAGGGCCAGCAGCTTGTTGAACGCGCCTTCAAGCAGGCGGATGTTATCCTTGACGTTGTAGGCAATGTAATCGATCACCTCGCCAGACAACTCCAGGCCGGCTTCGAGGGCATGCCGCTGAAGAATGGCCGTACGGGTCTCCAGGTCCGGCGGCTGGACGTCCGCCGAGAGACCCCAGCGGAAGCGAGAAAGCAGGCGCTCCTCGATCCCGGCAATTTCGGCCGGACTGCGATCGGCGCACAGAATGATCTGCTTGCCGCCCTGATGCAGTTCATTGAACAGGTGGAAGAACTGCTCCTGCGTTTTCTCCTTGCCGCCGAAGAACTGGATATCGTCCACGATGAGCACGTCGATCTGACGGAACGCCCGGGTGAATTCACCCAGCGTGTTGTTCTGGATGGCGTAGACGAAATAGTTGGTGAACGCTTCCGACGTCAGGTAGAGAACCTGGGCGCGGGGTTGTTGGCGGACAATCTCGTTGCCTATGGCGTGGGCCAGGTGCGTCTTGCCAAGTCCCACTTTCCCATAGATCAGGAACGGGTTGAAACTCGTCTCTCCCGGGCGCTTGGCCACGGCCACCCCGGCACTGCGGGCCAGACGGTTGCAATCGGCCTCAATGAACGTCTCGAAGGTGTACTTCGGATTCAGGGTCCGCGGAAGCGAACCAGGCACGGTTTCCGGACGGAAAGAGAACGGGGTACCCTGTCGGGAAGGAGCCGTCGTAGAAGAGTCCGTTGGAGCGGATGGACCCTGGAAGCGCGATGCCTCATGGGAAGCAGGTCTTGCCGTGACCGAAGAACCTGACTGTCGCGACGATTCGGTGGTCGCCATGGCTACCGGCTCAAGGACTTCCTCGGCTGCCTCCCGCACCAGGAAGGAGAAGGATACCGTCTCGGCAATCTCCCGCTCGAGTGCTTCCTGCAGCCGATCCTTGAACTCACGATCGATCCAGTCGCGGTGGAATTCAGAAGGAACCGACAAGGTGATATGAACGCCCCGGCCCGTGTTCGAACTCGACACGAAGTCCAAGGGGTGGATCCAGGTCTGAAACTGTTGGGTTGGGAGATCCTGCGCCAGCAAATCCTTGCTTCTCTGCCACAGCATTTCAGATGGAGTAGCCATCAATCAGATTCGAAACGGAAAGAGTGGGTGGGGTCGTCAAATTGTGGACCCAACGTAGGCAGAAGACCCCACCGGGGGCAAGCTGGATCGGGTCGTATTTATCCACCCACCCTGTCTCCTTATCAACATGCCGAATGTTGAAAAATAAGTACCATTGAGACCTTGATTTTCCGTCCCGTTTCCGGGGTGTCCGCAGGGAGCCCCTCAGGGGCACTCCGGCTCGACGGACCTACTCCACCAGCCCGAATCCGCGCACGATTTCCGAGGCGTGGTCTGTGTTCTTCGGCCGCTTGATGACCTTGGCGATCACGCCTTTTTCATCGATCAGGAATGTGGTCCGCCGAACGCCCTGAACCACCTTCCCATACATGTTTTTCGGCCCATACGTGCTGTATTTGGCCATAATATTCCGATCCGTATCGGCAATGAGCGTGAATGGCAGGTCGTACTTGGCAATGAAGGCGCGATGCGAAGCCTCGTCATCCGGCGATACGCCGAGCACGACAATGTCCCATTTTGTCAGGTCGGGGAAGCCGTCCCGCAGGCTGCAGGCCTGCTTCGTACAAACACTCGTGTCGTCCTGGGGATAGAAATAGAGGGCTACTTTCCGACCCCGGAAATCGGCAAGGGAAACGGTCGATCCATCCTGAGTTATCCCCGAGAATTCCGGGGCTTTTGCACCGGCTTCGGGCATGTTGTCAAGGGTGCTCATGGGCTGTCTGTCAAGGGGTTGCGAGGGATGTCTGGAGTGTCGGATGAGGGTTCCGGAAACGGTCGTTCCGAGGGCGGAAAGCCGGTCAGAACGGAACGTCCACGGCCCGGCCGAGGAAGCGCATAAGGGGTCCGCCCCTGGCCCACTCCGAGGCGAGGAAAGGCAGCAGGTCCGGGCGTCCGGCATCGGCCTCCTCAAGGGAAGCCACACCGATGAAATCCTTGCGGCGCAGATCTTCGATGTCGGGATGCTCCGGGTCAAATCCCTTGGGTGCGCGCTTCAATGATTCGCCCTCCCAGGCATAGGTGGATCCGAAGCCGGGGTCGGCCTTGACGGCCTCCCATTCATCGGGCGCATCCACGATGCGCTGCCGGATGGCCATGAGGTCCGGAGCCGCTGGATGCCACATGCCGAGCGCGTAGAACACGTTGCCCGGTTCAATGTGCAGGTAATACCCGGGTGCGTGCGCATCTTTGCCCAGTCGATGACGGAACTGGATACCAGCAGCCGTCTTGTAGGGTCGCTTGTCCGTAGAGAATCGGACATCCCGGTGGATCCGGAACAGCGATCCACCGGACGCCTTGGGGATGGCCAGATAGTGCGGACTCAGCTGGGCCAACAATGGCGCAAAATCAGCAATCAGGTCCAACAAAGGGTCCTTGACATGCTGCTCGTACTGTTTCCTGTTGTCCTCGAACCACTCCCGGGTGTTGTTCTCTCGCAGATCGCGGAAGAACTGGAAGAGCCCGGGGGTGATGTAGGGATTGGCCATGGTCGTCTTGCGGAACGTGGAAAGGGCGGGGCGGGGGGG
>JAQCDI010000038.1 GCA_027620595.1 Bacteroidota bacterium
CTGGTATTCGGAGGCGGCGGCGTCATGCCGGACATCGTGATTGCGCCGGATTCCACATCCGACCTGAACGCTCCGATCGTTGCCGAATCGGTGCGACGCGGGTGGGCTTTCCTCTACGCACGGGACCTGTTCGATACGGATCGGCAGGGACTTCGCGCCAAATGGGCACAGAATCCGGACGGGTTCTTTGCCGATTTCACGATCACGGAAGACCTCTGGACCGGCTTTGTTGCACACGCCAAGGAAAACGGCCTGGTCATCGGTGCGCAGGCCGAAGGGGACAGTGTGGCCTTCTCGGCCGCCGACCTGGCCGCAAGCCGCCCCGTACTGGAAGTCATCCTCAAGGCCCGCATGGCCCAGCGCCTCTTCCGGAGCGAAGCCTGGTATCCTGTCTTCAACGAGATCGACCCCATGATGCTGCAATTGGACGGCCTGTGGAAACATGCCGTGTCCCTCTCGCAGACGGGGACTATGGCCACCGAGTCGCACCGTCTCCCTGATTGATCCGATGTTCCGCGTTCCCGTTCATGTCCGCATGCAACCCGGATGTCTGGCCGAGCTGCCGGACTTCCTGGCCCAGCGGTTTCCGGGACGCCTGCTGATCGTTTCGGATGCCGGGGTGTCGGGAACGGCGTGGTTCCAGCCTCTGCAGGAGCGTCTTCCGGAAGCCATGATGGAAGCTGGCGTGGAAGCCAATCCCCGCACCAGCACCGTGGATGCCATGACCGCGCGAGCCCGCGAGCGCGGGATCGACGTGGTCCTCGGCGTAGGCGGTGGGAGTGTGCTCGACGCGGCCAAGGCCGTGGCCATGCTCCTTCGGAATGACGGCGCCGTGGCCTCCTTTGCCGGCAAGAACCGGTTCAGCAATCCATCCGCGCCCTTCATTGCCGTGCCGACGACGTGCGGAACGGGCTCCGAGGTGACCTGGGTCTCCGTGCTGACGGATCCCGAAGCCAAGGAAAAGATCTCGATCAAGGGCGAAGGCATGTTTCCGCGCGCCGCTTTTGTCGACGCTGAGGTCATTGCCTCCCTCCCGCCGCCCCTCATTGCGGCCACGGGCATGGACGCCCTGACGCACGCCCTGGAGGCCTTCCTTGCGCGCGGCGCCAACCCGGCGTCCGATGCCCTTGCCCTGCAGGCCATCCGATCGTTGATCCAGCACCTCGGTCCGTGTGTGCGGGAGCCATCCCGCCCCGAGTCACGGGCGCGTGTCATGCACGCGTCCACACTGGCCGGTATGGCCTTCGGCAATGCGGATGTGGGTGCCGTGCATTGCCTTTCCGAAGGCATCGGCGGCCTGCTCGATCATCCGCACGGGCTGCTGAACACCCTGTTGCTGGTCCCGGTCCTGCGCTATCAGATGCCTGATATCCGGGACCGGATGCGGGAGGTATCCGGCTTCCTGGGCGCCCCCATGCCGGAAACGCTGCTCGATCGCCTCGAAGCCATGATCCACGGCTTCCCGCTGGGATCCTGGGCCGATCTGGGCGTGAACCCTGACCTGTTTGCCGACATTGCCCGTCGGGCGGAGGCCAATGGGTCCAATCCGTCCAACCGCCGCAACATGACGGCGCGGGATTACCACATCATCCTGGAATCCCTTCAAAGGGCTGTTGTGTAACCCGGACAGGGGTTCATCCGTCCATGGAGCCTCTGTAAACCTTACACGCTTCCTGCCTCCCATGAAAGCTCTCCGCTTCCTTCTCCTGGCCCTTCTTTTCGCTCCTGCCTCCCTTCGGGCCCAATCCCTGGACCTCACGCTGAACGGTGTTGGACTGTCCATCGGTGATTCGGAAGAAGTGACGGGCCTTCGGCTCAATTTTCGCGACGACCGTATGCGCCGGGTAACCGGCATCAACGCCACCATCTGGATGCCCTATGAGGAGCGCGGCGGGGATGTGAAGGGTCTGGCCCTTGGCCTGCCGCTCACCGGGGCAGACAACATCCAGGGCATCGGCTACGGGATCCTCGGGGTGGCCGCAAATGAGTCCATCAAGGGCATTGTCATCGGTGGACTGGGAGCAGGTGCGGGGCAGGATGTGCGCGGCATCGCATTCGGAGGCCTGGGCGTTGGCGCCGGACGGGACCTGATCGGCATCACCGCAGGCGGTCTCGGAGCCGGCGCCGGACAGGACTTCAAGGGTCTTGCCATGGGAGGCCTGGGGGCCGGCGCCGGTCGTGATGGCGTGGGCATCGTACTGGCCGGACTGGGCGCCGGTGCCGGCCAGGACTTCAAGGGTATCGTGCTGGCCGGCCTGGGGGCCGGAGCGGGTCGGGACTTCGTGGGTCTGGCCATTTCCGGCATCGGCACCGGCGCCGGCCGGGATTTCACGGGCATCTCCATGAGCGGGATCGGCACCGGCGCCGGCGGCACCCTCAAGGGACTGCACATGGCGGGCCTGGCCATTGGTGGCACGACGGTACGCGGCATCATGCTTGCCGGCTTTGCCGCCGGTGGGCACGATGTGAATGCCCTCGTGATTGCCCCGGGGTACTTCACCATCAAGGACGATGGCATCCAGAAAGGCCTTTCCGTGGCTGCATTCAACCGGATCCAGGGCGAACAGGCCGGATTCACGATCGGGATCGTGAACTGGGCGCGCAGCCTGAGTGGGGTACAGATCGGCCTGCTGAACTATGCCGGCAACAAGCAGAAGATGAAATGGATGCCGTTGGTCAACTGGGCCCGGGACTGAGAAGGGTCAGATCCGGCGGCTGAACGCAATGCGGAGCCCGCCGGACTGCCCTGAGCGGGGTCCTCAAAGTTCCAGCACGTCCTTCGGACCCGGAACGTGGACTGTCACTTCAGGATGGAAGAAGCGGATGTTTTCCGCCATCCAGGCCTTGGCCTTGGCCTCGCCATGGACCAGGACCACCGTCTCCGGTTGGAAGTGATCCACCAGCCCGAGCAGTTCGCGCCGATTGCTGTGGCCGGAAAACCGGAACCGATCCACTTCGCAACGAACCGGCTGAGCGCCGCGCGAGGGAGACAGCACCACCTCCGTACCAATGCCCTGTGCCCTGGCCTCCGCCAACCGCGCCGCCGGGGAATCTTCCCTGGCGAACCCCACGAGGAACACCCCGTGCTTCTCGTCCTCGACCAGCTCCATGGCAATTCGGTTGGAGATGGTTCGCTCGAACATCATCCCTGATCCGACCGCCAGGATGCACGGCTTCTTGAGCATCTCGTTGGTGGCGGACTGGGACCGGGGCAAGCGGCCCTGGGGGACACCGAAGACCTGAAAATCCTCGTTCAAGCGGGGCGTGGCGAACCGCGTCTTGTCGTAGGTGTCTGAAATGGCCCGCATCATGCCGGCCGTGTAGACCGGGATGTCCTCGTCGATGAGGCTCCTTTTCTTGTAGCGATCGATCAGGGCCAGGATTTCCTGTCCTCGGCCGAGGGCAAACACGGGCAGGAGTACGGAGCCTCCGCGGGACAAGACGCGGGCCATCGATTCGCCCAGACGGTTCTCTTCGCTGCGCCGGGTCACGGTCTCGGCCACCGGGTCGGCCCCAAGGGTGCTCTCCAGAATCAGGATGTCCACCTTCTCGTCCGGATAGACCGCGCCGGGAATGATGGTCTGGTTCTGGCCGCCCGTGTCCCCGGTGTAGAAGAGGCTGCGCGTCCGGTTGTTTTCTTCCCATCGGATGAGGACGCCGAGCGAACCGAGGACGTGGCCTGCGTCGAAGAACTCGGCCGTCAGGTCGAACGTGGCTTTCAGACCCGAAAGGTCGAACTCGTCCTCCAATGGATGCGCCTGGTAGACGTAGGAACTGGCTTCGACATCATCTTCGTCGAAGAGCGGATCCACTGCCGTTGAGCCCTCTTCCACCCTTCGCCGCTGCAACCGGGCCGAAGCCGGAAGCAGGATGTCGGCCAGCTGTCGCGTGGCTGACGTCATGTGGACCCGGGCGTGGGGAAACTGCCGCGCCACCATGGGCAAGGCGCCCAGATGGTCGTGGTGTGCGTGGGTCACGATGACGTGATCCACGGGCCAGTCGGGGTGACGTACCACCCGCTGCAGGTCCGGCAGGCTTTCCTGACCCTCTTTCTCGGGATCGGCTCCCGCATCGAGGAGGATACCGGTCCGGTCCATCTGCACGTAATGGCAGCTGGCTCCGATCTCTTCTGTTTCGCCCAGCGTGGTAAAGAGCATCAGGTAGCGGCGGGAATCAGGCGTTCACGCCGTTTGCGTTGGCTTCGTAGGCCTTCCAATCGGCAAGGAATTTCTCCAGACCGATATCCGTCAACGGGTGTTTGATGAGCTGGCCGATGACGCTGAACGGGATGGTTGCCACATCCGCGCCGACCATGGCGGCCTGTACGACATGCATGGGGTGGCGGATGGAAGCCGCGAGGACTTCCGTGGCCAGGCCGTAGTTGGCGTAGATGGTCACGATCTGCTCGATCAGATCCATGCCGTCGGTGGCAATGTCATCCAATCGACCGATGAAGGGGCTGATATAGGTGGCTCCTGCCTTGGCCGCGACGAGTGCCTGCGTGGCCGAGAAGCAGAGGGTGCAGTTGGTCTTGATGCCCTCTCCCGAGAACGTCTTGATGGCCTTGATGCCGTCGGCAATCAGCGGCACCTTGACCACCACGTTCGGGTGGATGGCTGCCAATTCGCGGCCTTCACGGACGATGCCTTCATAATCGGTGGCAATCACCTCGGCCGAAACGTCCCCGTCCACGATGTCGCAGATGCGCGCAATGTGGTCGTGGAAGTTGGATCCCCCGACCTTTTTCATCAGCGAAGGGTTGGTCGTCACTCCGTCGAGGACGCCCATGTCGTTGGCTTCGCGGATCTCGTTCAGGTCGGCGGTATCAATGAAGAATTTCATGGTGCAGGCAATGGGCAGGATTCAGGGGCGGGCGGCAGCGTGGTGAACGGGTCAATCTCGTCGCCACACCCAAGGTACCGATCCGCAGGCTGGCCCTCCACCGCCATCTCATGGATTTGGGATTAAATGAGGAGGAATTATGGGGACAGGGGCCGGGGCACAAATCCCTGCCCCCCGTAAACTTTACCCCCTCTCCACGCATCCATCCTGTAACACGAGGGTCGCCCGGACCGTAGGGCCCCCTCGAGAGGGAGGAGTTCACATACTTCTTCGTTCAGTCGACCCGTCAACCAACGACCTTGAACGATGTCAATCCAAGAAAACGGCTCCACGTTTAACACGAGCCTGAGTGCTAATTTTTTAGCATTCCCAGCGTTTTCCGCCCTTCTGCTCCTGGCAGGATGTCTGCTGACCACCACCGTTGCCCTGGCTCAGCCTTCGCCCAACGATGAGGGCGCCGTTGCCGCCTTCCAGGCCAACCTGTTGCCTGCACTGGACATCCCGTTTGTCCGGGGCGGCGTCAAGATGGATGGCCTGCTGGATGAATCCGTGTGGCAGGAAGCAGCCGCAGCCACCAACTTTTCCGAGAGCAATCCGGACGAACGAGCCCTTCCGCCCATCGGTATCCGTGCATTGATGGCCTACGATGAGGACAACCTCTACGTGGCGTACATCATCGAGGACGATCCCGCGGAAGTCCGCGCCAATTTCAGCGACCGGGACCACATCTGGCAGGATGACTACGCCGGCATGCTCCTGGACACGAATGGGGATGGACAAACCACCTATTTCATTGCTGCCAACCCCCTGGGTATCCAGGGCGATACCCGCAGCAACGGCCATGATGAAGACGAATCCTTCGACCTCATTTTTGAGTCTGCAGGACAGATCACCGAAACCGGATACCAGATCGAGATGGCCATTCCGTTCCGGAGCCTTCGATTTCCGCAGGCCGATGTGCAGGAATGGCGCGCCACGTTCTGGATCACGCGCCCGCGAGAAGACCGGAACACCTATTCCTGGGCCGGCATCGATCGCAGCAACCCGTGCATGAGTTGCCAGTTCGGCTTCCTGCGCGGGATGGCCGACATCAAGCGGGGTCGAAATCTGGAAATCCTTCCGGCCGTGACCGGCAGCCAGGCAGGTGCCCGTGACTGGAGCGTTCCAGGCAGCGGGTTCGACAATGGCCGGGTGACGGCCGAACCGTCGCTCAACGTCAAGGTCGGGCTTACATCCGATCTCCTCCTCGACGCCACGGTCAACCCGGACTTCTCCCAAATCGAGTCCGACGCCACCCAGATCGACGTCAACTCCCCCTTTGCGCTGTCCTATCCGGAGCGTCGTGCCTTCTTCCAGGAAGGCGCCGACCTGTTCCAGACCCGTATCGACGCTGTCTACACCCGATCCATCAACGATCCCATTGCGGCCAGCAAGCTGTCGGGCCGCTTCGGCGACTGGACCGTGGGGTACATCGGAGCCCGGGACGAGACGTCCCCCATCCTGCTGCCTTTCGAGGAATCCTCGGCCCTGGTTTCCGGCGGCAAGAGCGTCTCCAACATCTTCCGCGCCCGCCGCAGTTTCGAGAACTCGTCCTACGTGGCCGGCCTGGTGACCGATCGACGTCTGGACGACGGGGGTGCAGGCTCGGTCATGGGAATCGATGGCAACCTGCGCCTCCGCACGAAATACTACTTCGCTTGGCAGGTCCTTTCGAGCCGCACCCAGGAAGCCGATGACGCCTCACTTTCGGTCAACCTGGGAGACCGAACGTTTGACCGCGGCCGCCACACAGCAGCGCTCGATGGCGAGCAGTTCTGGGGGCACGGGATGAATCTGAATGCAGGTCGGGGTGGCCGTAATTGGGGCTTCGACCTCATCTGGGAACAGGCTTCCCCCACCTTCCGGACCGACAACGGTTTCGTGACGAGCAACGACTACCGGCGCGCCCACGCCATGACCCGGTATGCCATCTACTCCGAAGACAGCCGTTTCCTGAACCGGGCGTTCTTCTGGGTCGGGGCCTACCGGTTCTGGAACTTCGACAATGTGCGCAAGGACGAATCCCTGTTTACGGGCATGAACCTGATGCTGAAACGGCAGACGCGGCTCAATGCCAATGTGTTCACGTCAAATGAACTGTTTGCCGGCGTGGAGTTCACGGGTATCGAGCGGGCCAACATCAACCTGGACAGCAATTTCAGTGAACGCGTCCAGGCCGGCCTGCAGACCACATTCGGGGATTCGATCTACCGCAACCGGAATGCTCCCGACATGGGCGGCATGCTCAGTGTGGGTGCGCGGCTAACGGTCAAACCGTCATCGCGGATGACGGTCTTCGCCAACCTGAACCATTCGCGGCTGCGCAACCGGCACACCGACGAAGACTACTTCAGCGGCTACATTGCCCGCACGCGGATCAACTACCAGTTTACCCGCAAGCTGCTCACAAGGGTCATCGTGCAGTACAACGACTTCAGTGAGCAGCTCGATGTGGACCCGCTCGTGACCTACCGGGTCAGTCCGTTCACGGTGTTCCATCTGGGCTCGACCCACCGGTTTGCCGATTTCCCCGGCTCGATGGGCAATGCGGGCGACGATGCCCTCGTCTTCCAGCAGACCGAACGGCAGTTCTTCTTCAAACTGCAATACCTCTTCCGCATGTGATCGGCCCCATCAGGTCGTTCCCAGCGCGGCACGCAGCGGGACTCGCATGAGTCCCGCGGCGTGCCGTACGTTTGTGCCGATTCCAATTCACCCGAACCATGCCGCGTACCGATTCGTTCTTTTTCCGCACGATCTTGGCCGTATTGCTGGCCGGCACAACCGCCCTCCCCGCCCTTGCATCCACCGTTGGACCGGGGGGTGAAAAGGAAATTCCACGGATCGAATCCATGGATATCACAGTGGACGGGATCCTCGACGAAGCCGTGTGGCAACAGGCTGCGGTGTTCGAGGACTTCTGGGAATACCTGCCAGTGGATGGACGCCGTGCCCAGGACGCCACCCGCGTGCTGGTATGGTACTCCCCTACGGCCATCCATTTCGGCATCCAGGCCTGGGAAAGCCACGGAAACGAGATCCGCGCCACCCTGGCCGATCGGGACAAGATCGATGGCGATGACTATGTGCAGATCGTGCTCGACACCTACAACGACCGGCGGCAGGCCTTCGTCATCGGGGTGAATCCGCTCGGACAACAGGCCGACGGTATCCTGAGCGACCGCACAAGCAGCGGCAGCAACAGCGGCGGAAGCTCGTACGCCTACTCGATCGACGGCAGCCCGGACTTCGTGTACCAATCCAAGGGACGGCTGACCGATTACGGCTACGAAGTCGAGATCACGCTGCCGTTCAAGAGCATCCGCTATCAGGGCGCGTTCGAGCAGGACTGGGGATTCAATGTGATTCGCCGGGTCCAGCATTCGGGGTACACCAGCACTTGGACACCCTCACGCCTCGACAATGCATCCTTCATGGCACAGAACGGATCGCTCACCGGCCTGACCGACCTGCGTCGCGGCCTCGTCCTGGACATCAACCCCGAAGTGACGGGCTCGGCCAGCCGTCCTGCCGGAAGCGATGCCTCCTTCAAGGAAGACTTCAATGACCCACTGGGACTGAACGTACGCTGGGGTATCTCCAGCAACCTGACACTGAACGGCACAATCAACCCGGATTTCAGCCAGGTGGAAGCCGACGTGGCGCAAATCGAGTTTGATCCGCGGCGTCAGGTGTTCTTCCCCGAGAAGCGCCCGTTCTTCCTCGACGGCATCGAAATGTTTTCGACGCCCACCAACCTGGTCTACACCCGGCGCATTGCCAATCCGCTCAGCGCTGCAAAAGTTACCGGGAAGACCGGGAGCACAAACGTGGCCTTCCTGTCGGCCGTGGACAACAAGGCACTCCACTTGAGCGACCTGGATGCGCGCTACTTCAACGCCGTCCGTCTGCGGCGGGACCTTTCGGGCCAGAACACCCTCGGCATGATCTACACCGACAAAGTGGACGGGGACTACTGGAACCGTGTAGCTGCCATTGACGGCCGCATGACCTTCTCCGAGATCTATTCGGTGGAATGGCAGACCGGCATGAGCTTCACGGCCGATGGCGGCTCCACCGTCAGCGCCCCGATGTGGGAAATGACCGCTCTGGCATCGGGCCGTAAATACGGCGGTTCGTTCAGCACCACGGGATACCACACGGACTTCAACGCGGAATCGGGCTTCATCCAGCGCACAGGGATTGTGCATTCCAACTTCTCTCCCCGTCGTCGTTGGTTCGGCGACGAAGGCGCCTTCCTGGAATCCTACAGCCTCGGAATCACCCTGGACGGGACGTGGGATTACGACCGATTCACCGCCGGCAACGGCCCGAACGACCGCAAGCTGCACTTCAATTCCACGTACGCCTTCCGCGGTGGCTGGTCCGGATTGACCTCCATTTTCTACGAGTCGTTCCTGATGCCCACCGGCCTCTACGACAACTACTTCATTGAGACTCCCGTCAACGGGCAGCTCACGGCGCAGCCTTACGTCGGGGTGGACCGTCTCATCAACCTCGGCTTCTGGTCCCGGCTGGCCACACCGCGGTTCAACCAGTTCTCCGGATCCCTGTTTGTGGTGGCCGGTCTCGATGACAACTTCTACGAATGGGCCCGCGCGGACATCTACTTCTACACCCTGACACTCAATTACCACCCGACGGACCAGTTACGGGTGAACCTCCTGTACAACCACCAGCATTATGTCCGGAACTCGGACAAGAGCACGGTGGCGCTGCGGCGCGTGCCGCGCCTGAAGGTGGAGTACCAGCTGACGCCGTCGCTTTTCGTGCGTCTGGTCGGGCAGTACAACTCGATGTTCGTGGACGACCTGCGGGATGATTCGCGCACCAATCTGCCCATCCTCATCCGGGACTCCCGGGGCAACTTCAATCGCACCAGTGAGCGGCGCACCAACCACCTGACCGTGGACTGGCTGCTTTCTTACCGACCCACCCCTGGAACGGTGCTCTTCCTCGGTTACGGCAACTCGTCCTCCGAACCCGACACCTACCGCTTCCGCGACCTGCAGCGTCTGCAGGATGGCCTCTTCTTCAAACTCAGCTACCTGTTCCGGGTCTGAGCTTGCGGATGCGGGCGCGCAGCCGGGTAGAGTCCGTCTGCCCGGGATTGCCCTCGGTGGCATAGACCTGCGAGAGCGGGCGGTCGGCTTCGGCCTGCCAGACATCGGTCTTGCCGGCCACGTCGCGATAGGCATCCCGGAAGGCCGTGCCATCCTTGACTTGCTTGAGGGCGGCCGCCGTGGCGTAGAGGTCGGCGCTGCGGGCCGCCTCGGTGCGCTTCGTGTCGAAGGTCAATCCGTTCACCAATCCCAGTGCCGCCTCGATCAGGTCCAGCATCATCAGCACCGAGCGCATCACGCTGGCTTTCGTGACCTGCAGATCCCGATGGTACCCCGAGGGCAGGTTGGCCGGCACACCCAGCAAGACATGCATGTCGGCGGCAATCCGATGCAGCGCAGCCCGGGCCAGTTCAGCGATGTCTGGGTTCTTCTTCTGCGGCATGATGCTCGAGCCCGTAGTCATCTCGTCAGCCAGCTTGATGAACCCGAATTCGGCGCTGCAATAGAGCACGATGTCCGAGGACAGCCGGTTGATCGTGGCGGCACCCTGCACGAGCGCATGTACGGCGGCCAACTCGAACTTGCCGCGACTGAGCTGCACGGCCGTAACCTGTTCCTGGATACGGTTGAACCCCAGATCCGAGGCCACGCCACCGCGATCCAGATCGAGATAGGGCACGCCATAGCCGGCGGCAGCGCCCAGCGGCGAGGCATTGTTCAGGTCGCGTGCCTGTTTGAGTACGGTCAGGTCGTCGGCCAGACATTCGGCATAACCCAAGGCCCAGGCTGCCACCGTGGAGGGCATGGCCCGCTGCATGTGCGTATAGCCCGGCAGGAACGTCTCCTTGTGTGCATCGGCCACGTCCGCCAACGCATCGGCCACCTCCGCCAGCCCGTGCATCACCTCCTCGAGGTGCTGCCGCAACCACAGGCGCAGGGCGGCCAACACCTGATCGTTGCGCGAACGTCCCGTATGGATCTTGCGACCCGCCTCGCCCGTCTTCGCTTCAAGGAAGCGCTCGATCACCGTGTGGCAGTCCTCGTCCTCCACCGTGATCTCGATCTCCCCGTTCTCGATGGCGTCCCCGAGCTCGGCAAAGGCCTCCTGGAGCGCCTGGAATTCTACCTTGGACAGGACGCCGATCCGCAGCAGACCGGCGGCATGGGCCAGCGAAGCCGCCGCGTCGAACGGCAGGAGCATCGTGTCCCAGAGATGGTCGTCGCCGACGGTGAATCGGGTAACCCAGTCGGCGGCAAAGACATGCGTGGATTTCTGCCAGATCGGACTCATGGGGTGTCCAGGAAAGCGTTGATGATGGAAACGTACTGCCCGGCCGCGTCGTGCAGCTCGAATACGTCCAGGGATTCGTGGGCGGTGTGGGAGCGGCGGCTGTCGCCCGGGCCGATCTTGACGGCCGGGATGTCGTGCACGTGGATCCAGTCGGACATGGTGGGCGAACCGAAGGGCGCGGCATCCGGGCGGGCCTGCAGGCAGGCCTGCACAATGGCGGCATCGGCCGGGGTATCCACAGGAATGAACCGCTGCGAATGGATGACCACGTCGGATTCGAGCGCCGCATCCAGCATCGCGGCAATTTCGGGGTGCGTGTAGGCGGGCGTCGTGCGCAGGTCCAGCCAGGCCGAACAGGTGTCCGGAATCACGTTGCGGGCCGTGCCTCCTTCGATGACGGTCACATTCATGGTCGTCTCGCCCAAGAAAGGATGGACGCGGTCGAACCGCCAATCGGCCACACGTTGCAGATCCCGCATCATGCGGGTAATGGCGTTGTCCCCTTCCTCGGCCCGCGCGGCGTGGGCGCTCTTCCCCCTGGCGTCGAGGCGCAGGATGAGCAGGCCTTTCTGGCCCACGCAGGGCTGCATGTGGGTGGGCTCGCCGATCAGGGCAGCCGACAGTTCGGGCAGTCCGGAGCGGATGGCTTCGAGGCCATTGTCCTGACCGCCCGTCTCCTCACACACCGTGAAAGCGCCCAGGACCCGGGTGCCGCTCGGCACCCCGCCTTCGGCCTGCAACCGGCAGATGGCCGTTGCCATGGCCGCCAGGCAGCCTTTGGCATCCACCGTTCCGCGGCCGAAGACTTCGGATCCGCTGACGGTGGGTGTGAACGGATCGAAGGGGTGATCCGCGCTGGGCGGTACGACGTCCAGGTGGGAATTCAGCAGCAGGGTGCGCGGCCCGTCTCCAACGGACGCCAGGATGTTGTGCCCGATGCGCTGCGTTGCGACCCCGGCAGCCCGGAAATGGGCTTCGAGCACGTCCGCGGCGGCCGCCTCCTCATGACTGAGGCTGCGGGTGCCCACCAGCGCCGCGTGGAGCCG
>JAQCDI010000039.1 GCA_027620595.1 Bacteroidota bacterium
CGGTTATAAATGGTGATTCTCTCACTGGCGAGATCACCAACCGAGAACGGGCCTGACGGGCGACGTACCTCGGCGTCAATCTGGCTCGCACCAGCCCTTGACCATACCCACGAGATTGCGATCAGCAGTATCAGGATGTAGTTCAGCTTCACCGCCAGGTCGAATCCGGTCGCCATCGAGGTGGCCTGCAACAACACCATCACGGCCAGGATCACGTACAGGACGGGCCTGCGCCTCAAGTTGCGCGTCACCCTGTTGCCGCGCTTTTTCACAGCTTTGGCCGGGATTCGCACTCCCGTTGCGCTTCGCGTGAGCCAGTCAGATCGCTGTCGCAGCATAGGCCTCAGTGTCTGATAGTTGTCGGTGCATTATCATGCACCCGACCAGGAATCGAGATCAGGACGGACGCCGGCCGCCGCCGCCGCCGGGAACTGGCACATCGCCGAGAATTTCCTCAACGATCGACACCTGTGTGATGCCTCGCATCCGTGCCGAAGGAGACAACAACACCCTGTGAGCCATCACGGAACCGGCGATTGCCTTTACATCATCAGGGGTCACGTAGTCACGGCCTCGCAGCATCGCCATCGCCTTCGCACCCTTCATGAGGTTCAGCGAAGCCCTTGGAGATACGCCCAGTGCCGCATCACGATGTGTCCGGGTGGCATTGGACAGGGCAACAATGTACTGCTTCACGAGTTCGTTGATGTAGATGTCATCGACGCGGTGCTGCAGCTCCAATATCTCGACAGGAGTGCATATCGCCGCGATCGCATCGATAGGATCCGAAGTTTCACGCCGATCCAGGATTGCCACTTCTTCTTCACTCGTCGGGTAACCGAGAGCAATGCGCATAAAGAACCGGTCCAGTTGCGCTTCAGGGAGAGGAAACGTGCCTTCGTATTCGATAGGGTTCTGAGTCGCCATAACCATGAACGGCTCGGGCAGCGCCCGGGTGACCCCATCAACCGTCACCTGCCGTTCACCCATTGCCTCAAGTAAGGCAGATTGGGTCTTTGGCGTAGCCCGGTTCACCTCGTCAGCCAGCACGATCTGCGCCATGACCGGCCCTGGGCGAAACTCAAAATTCTCGCTCTTCTGGTTGAAGATTGAGGCGCCAGTCACGTCACTTGGCAGCAGGTCCGGCGTGAATTGCAATCGACGAAAATCGCAACCTGTCGTCACTGCCAGTGAGCGGGCGAGCATCGTCTTGCCAACACCGGGCACATCCTCAATGAGAACGTGCCCACGAGAGAAAAGGGATACAAGCGCCAGTTCGATGGCCGGTCGTTTGCCAACGATAACCGTGCTGATGTTATCCACCAGCGTTTCAGCTAATCGGGTTGGTTCAACGGAAAGAGTCACGTCCCCGCCCTTCAACTCATCAGGCCAACCACATCGGAACTGCAGCCTGATATTGGATAAGTGGTGGGCGATGCAGGACTCGAACCTGCGACCCCCTGTTTGTAAGACAGGTGCTCTAACCAACTGAGCTAATCTCCCTAAACGTCCGAAAGCGACGATCAGGCCGCTTTCAGAGCCCGCAATATTACGCTGACTTTTAGTGAATGTCAATGGATCCAGTTGAACGAGGATGTTCTTGTCGTATCTTCACTATTCTGCGTCCGCGCGCTGTGGGGCCCCGTCCCACGACTCCCGTAAAGCACGTGGCAGCACCCCATATTCCATCGAGGAAGTCGACGCCTGTCGGTTTCCGCGTGTGCCTCTTGGCACGCCGAATTCCCACCTGAAGATCCTGGCCAGGATTAACCAAGCCCAGCATCATGAAACGTACGTACCAGCCGAGCCGCCGCAAACGCGCCAACAAGCATGGTTTCCGCTCACGTATGGCCACCAAGAACGGCCGCCGTGTGCTTGCCCGCCGTCGTTCCAAAGGACGCAAGAACCTGACCGTCAGCGACACGAAGCCCGGAAAGTAAGAGACATCATGGGCGACGCCACGCCATCCGCCGGAAGCGGCGGGCTCGGCTTTCCGCTCGCCCGTCGTCTCAAGCGCAAGCGGTTCATTGAACCCTTGTTTGACCGGAACAACCCGGACCGTCAGTCCATCCGAGCCGGATGTGTCCGTATCGTGTTCCGATTCGTGCCGGAGGGCAGCTTTGACGCACCCTTCCAGGTAGGCGTGGCGGTTGGGAAGTCCCGAGGACATGCCCCCCGACGCAATCGTATAAAGCGGGTCATCCGCGAAACGCTGCGCCACGGCCAGGACAGTCTGGAGCGCTGCGTGGCAGAGGCCGGACAGCCCTTGACGGCCATGGTGTTGTTCCAGGGCAGCGATGAACCGGCCGCCACCATTCGCCGGGATGTGGAGGAAGCGCTGCGCCGATTGATCCGCAGATCCCCGGATCGTGCGCGCTGAGCGGAACCGGTATCGTTCCCTCCCGTACCGCCTCGGATGCTTGCCTTCCGGATCACCCACCCTTCGACGAGAGGCCCCGATTGGATAGAAATGTTCTGACCGCCACTGTGCTTATTGCCATCATCATGGTGGTATGGCTCACCTGGCTGGCACCGACGCCGCCTGCGGCCGATCCTGCGGGCGCCATTCCTGATTCGACCGTGCAGGATGCCGGTCAGGAGTTCGTGGAACAAGGGGAGCCGAGGGTAGGCTCGGTCCAGGAGCTCGCAGCCGACGATACCACGTTCGTTCCGAGCCAGGGCCTCCCCGAGCGCTTCATCACGGTGGAGACGGATCTCTACACGGCCGTCCTGTCCACGCGTGGCGGTACGTTCTCCTCGTTTGCCCTCAAGGAATACACCATCGCCGGGACCGATCGCCCGGTTCAATTGGTCGATTCCACCAAAGGGGGCGCCTTGGGCGTGTTGTTTACCAGCCCGGGCAACCGCAATTATGACACCCGTGCCTTCGATTTCGTGCCCTCGACCGACAGGGAACGGATCGAGGTAGGCGATGCCCCCGTTTCGCTTTCGCTGCGCACCGAGGTGGGTGGCGGAGCCATCGAGTTGACCTATACGTTCTCGCCCGGCTCCTACGAGGTGGGGCTTGAGGTGGATCAGCCCGGCGCGTCGAGTTTCAGCACGCGCGAAGGATACGAGCTGGTCTGGAACGGTGGCGTGCCGTTCTCGGAGCTCGACCATGAGAATGCCGCGCAGCACACGGGATCCTTTGCCCGCAGCGGTGGCGAAGTGGAGTCCGTCCTGCTCAAGAGCGAGACCTACGACGAACAGTCGCTCCGGGGCGAGGTGGACTGGGTGGCGGTGAAGAACAAGTATTTCACCGTTGTCGTGATGCCGCAAGCCACGACGCGCGGAGCAGAGCTGATCGGGGAGCGGTTCGGAGAGGTATCCGAATCCTATGGTCGTCACGACTACGTGGCCTCCCTCCTGATGCCGGCGGCAGAAGCCACACCGGATACGTTCCGGATGTACATGGGGCCCATGCTCTATGGCAATCTGAACGGCTACGACCTGGATCTCTACAACATGGTCGACTTCGGGTGGGACTTCTTCGAGATCATTACCCGCCCGCTGGCCCGGTTCATTTTCATTCCGGCCTTCACCTATCTGGGCAGCATCATGCCCTACGGATGGGTCATCATCGTACTGGCCTTCCTGATCAAGCTGGTCCTCTACCCGCTGACGAAGTCCTCCTTCAAGAGTATGGCCAAGATGCGCGAGTTGCAGCCGCGCATGGAAGCCATCAAGGAGCAGTATGCGGACAACCCGCAGAAGCAGCAGGAGGCCATGATGAAGATGTACAAGGAGACGGGGGTCAACCCGCTCGGTGGGTGTCTGCCCATGCTCCTGCAGTACCCGGTCATCATCGCCCTCTGGCAGTTCCTGCCGCAGGCCATCGAACTGCGTCAGCAGGGCTTCCTGTGGGCCCAGGACCTCTCGGCGCCCGACTTCATCCTGAGTCTGCCGTTCACGATTCCCATGTACGGCAACGCCATTGCCGGTTTCACGCTCCTCATGGGCATCTCGATGGTCTTCCAGATGAAGCTGTCAATGACCAACCAGTCGAACGTGCAGGCCAAGATCTTCACCTACGTCTTCCCGGTGATGATCTTCGTGATCTTCAACAAGCTGGCATCGGGACTGAACCTGTACTACCTGTGCTACAACGTCCTGACGGCCGTCCAGCAGAAGTTTGTCAACAAACAGGTCCACGAGCACCCCGAGGAGTTGCAGCCCAAGAAGAAGGAGAAGGCGCCCTGGGGCAAGAAAGAAGCCGGGCGTGGCGCCGTAACGGGCAAAAGGCAGGGTCGGCGCTGAGCCCTCCGCATCATGGCCACGGCAGCGGGAGATAGCGTCCAGGACACCATTGTCGCCCGCGCCACCCCGCGCGGCGCCTCGGCCTTGAGTGTCATCCGCCTCTCCGGAGGGCGGGCGCTGGAGATTTCGGGCCGGGTGTTTTCGGGGAAGGACCTCGCTGTCCAGCCCAGCCATACCGTGCATGTGGGGTGGGTAGGCGAACCGGGCGACCCGATCGATCAGGTGGTGTGCACCCTGTTCCGGGCTCCCCACTCGGCGACGGGTGAGGATGTCGTCGAATTTTCCTGCCACGGCAGCGATGTGGCCTCGGATGCGCTGATCCGTCTGCTCGTGCGCGTCGGAGCCCGCCTGGCCGAACCCGGTGAGTTCACGTTGCGCGCCTTCATGAACGGCAAGGTGGATCTGGCGCAGGCTGAAGCCATTGCCGAGCTGATCCACGCGCAGAGCGAACGCGCAGGCCGCATTTCGATGTCACATCTGCGAGGAAGGTATTCCGAGGAGCTCAACGCCATTCGTGAGCGGCTGGTCGAGTTGGTTTCCCTGCTTGAATTGGAATTGGACTTCAGCGAGGAAGATGTGGCCTTTGCCGACAGAACACGTCTTGTGGCGCTGCTGACCGAAGCCGCAGACCGTCTGGCGGCGCTCATGGGCAGTTTCCGTTTTGGACAGGCGCTCAGCGAAGGCGTCCGCGTGGTCATCGTCGGCCGGCCGAATGCAGGCAAGTCCACGCTCATGAATTCCCTGCTGGGCTATGATCGGGTCATCGTGTCCGACATCCCCGGGACGACACGGGATGAGGTCGAGGCCAGTGTTGTCAAGGACGGTATCCGGCTTTCCTTCGTGGATACGGCGGGTCGGCGGGAAACAGATGACCAGGTGGAAGCCGAAGGTGTACGCCGGAGTCTGGATGCCGAGCACACGGCAGATCTTGTGCTGGAATTGGTGGATCTCTCGGCAGGAGCCCCTCCCCTTTTTGCGGCCCCCCGATCGGAAACCACGGCGCACCGATTGCGCGTGGGCAACAAAGCGGATCTCATGGCAGGTACCGAAGCGTTCGCATCGGCGCACGCTGTGGATATTGTCATTTCCGCTGTGGCCATGCGGCGCGGGGAAGAACCGGTCGAGCCGCTGTTGGACGCCATACTCGAACGGACGGTGGGCCATCGAGCGTTTGACGGAGAGCACCAGGTGGTGACCAGTCAGCGACAGCAGGAACACATCCGCAGCGCCTCTGCGGCCATTGCGCGCGTGCGCAACGGGTTGGATGCGAGCGTCTCCTCGGACATGCTTTCAGCCGATGTACGTCAGGTCATAGCGGAGATCGGCGCCATCACGGGGGTGGTTACGAATGAGGACATCCTGGATCAGATCTTTTCCCGATTCTGCATAGGCAAATAGATCGTAACCCGAAGGGACACAACGCGTAACACGAATATGCAGCAACCCTCTTTTGATATCATCGTCGTGGGCGGTGGCCATGCTGGCTCCGAGGCGGCAGCTGCGGCTGCGCGCATGGGTGCCCGTACGCTGCTCATCACGATGAGTCTCGAAGCCATCGGTCGGATGTCTTGCAATCCGGCCATCGGGGGCATAGGCAAGGGCCAGATTGCCCGTGAGATCGATGCCCTGGGCGGGTTGATGGGACGCGCCACGGATGAAGCGGGCTTGCAGTTCCGCATGCTCAACCGCAGCAAGGGCCCGGCGGTCTGGTCGCCCCGGGCGCAATGCGACCGGTTCATGTATGCAGCTTCGGTTAGACGTATGCTCGAGGCCGAGCCCAATCTGTACATGCGCGCCGATCAGGCCGTGGATCTGCTCAGCGATGGTGACCGCATTGCGGGTGTCAAGACGCAGCTGGGTGTCGATATCACTGCTCGTGCCGTGATCCTGACAAGCGGGACCTTCATGAATGGCCAGATCCACATCGGTGAGCGCTCATATGGAGGCGGCCGGATGGGCGAGGGCCCCTCGAAGGGGCTGACCGGCGCGTTGCATCGACTTGGGTTGGAGTCTGGTCGCCTGAAAACGGGAACGCCGCCGCGGCTGGATGGACGGACCATCAACTATGGCGTCCTGGAAGAGCAGAAGGGCGATGCCGAGCCAGTACCGTTTTCCTTCATGACCGATCGGCTTCCGGAGCGGCAGCTGTCCTGCTGGATCACATATACGGATCAGGAAGTGCACGACATCCTGCGGACTGGTTTTGACCGCAGTCCCATGTTCGTCGGGCGCATCCAGGGCACGGGGCCGCGTTACTGTCCATCCATCGAAGACAAGATTGATCGGTTTGCCGATAAGGATAGGCACCAGCTGTTCCTCGAGCCGGAAGGCTGGAATACCGACGAGGTGTATGTCAACGGATTCTCGACCAGTTTGCCGGAAGAGGTCCAGATGGAGGCCATTCGACGCGTTCCGGGACTCGAAAGCGTGCACATGCTTCGGCCCGGTTACGCCATTGAGTACGACTATTTTCCGCCGTATCAGCTGCGGTATTCCTTGGAGACCAAAGCGGTTCGAGGCCTGTTCTTTGCCGGCCAGATCAACGGCACGACGGGGTATGAGGAGGCTGGTGCCCAGGGCCTCGTGGCGGGTGTGAATGCCGTGCGATACCTGAACGAAGCTGAGCCGATGATCCTCAAGCGTTCGGAGGCCTACATCGGCGTGCTGATTGATGACCTCGTGGCCAAAGGCACGGAGGAACCCTATCGTATGTTTACCTCCCGAGCGGAGTATCGCATGATGCTTCGTCAGGACAATGCAGATGAGCGATTGACCGGCAAGGCATTCGATCTGGGTCTCGTGGGTGAGGATCGTCTTCGGCGCACGGAGGAGCGCTTGGCGGCACGGCGCTCCTTGTTGTCGTCCCTCCACCAGGTCAGCCTCACGCCCGACCAGGTCAACCCGTTCCTTGAGGAGTTGGGCAGTGCGCCGGTCCGCCAGACGGATCGTATTGCGAAAGTGGCCCTTCGGCCGGAGGTGTCTTTGGGGGATCTGTTGAGAAGGACGAACAATCTGGCGTTGATCCCCTCCCTTCCAGGCCTAGAACGCGTAGAAGAGATGGTCGAAACGGATCTGAAGTATGAGGGCTATGTGGCGCGCGAGCAGGAAATGATCCAGAAAATGGGCCAACTTGAGGATCTGCGGTTGCCGGATCGGATCGACTATCGCGCCATTCAGAACATCACCATGGAAGCACGGGAGAAGCTGGATCGCATCCGACCTCAGAACCTCGGGCAGGCATCGCGCATTTCCGGCGTTTCGCCATCGGATGTTTCTGTTCTCATGGTGATGGTCAGATCCGGGCGCTTTCCCTCCCTGGCCGGTTGAATTCTGGCCGATGTTTCACGTGAAACACCAGGTACCCGATATCCGGCCTGTCTCAGGACCTGGCTTTTGGCCGCGACTCGTTTCACGTGAAACATCGGCCCGCGTTGTGCACGGAATGGCCGTCGTTGGTATGCTCCCATTTCACTCCTCCCCAATGCTTCGATGACTTCCTGGCCATTTCCCGTTGATCTGACTCCAGACCAGGAGCGAATGCTCATTTCGTACGGAAATGAGCTGATTGAAGTGAACCAACGTGTAAATCTGGTCTCCAGGAAAGATGCGGACCAGGTCTTCCATCGTCACATCGGTCACTGTCTGGCCATGGCCCACCGTGGATTGCTTCCCGGTACCGAACTGGTCGATTGGGGCACCGGGGGTGGACTGCCAGCGGTCGTCCTGGCCATCCTGTTTCCCGAAGTGAGGATCGTGGCCGTAGACGCTACACAGAAGAAGATCAGGGCGTTGGAGCACTTCATTGCGCATCTCGGACTCACCAACATTCGCGCCTGGAACGGGCGGGCAGAAGAGTATCCGGATCGCTTCAATCTGTCCGTGTCACGTGCCACTGCGCCGCTCGGCACACTGTGGGAATGGCACTCGCGAAAGGCCCTGAAGCCTCGTTCTGCTCCCCAGGGCAGTTGGGACGACGGCTTGCTGTGTCTCAAAGGCGGCGACCTCCAAGAAGAAATTGCTGCCATGCGGAACACGTACCGCAACGTGCGTGTCGAGCAGATTCCGCTCAAGGGGATGACCGACGATCTGTATTTTGAGACGAAAGCCCTGATTCATGTAAGCCGCAACACGTAGTCCACCTGCTGACGCATGGCCAAATCCAACAAAGAGGGCACCCGCACCGAGCGTCTGTTTGCCACGATCCTTCTTCTCCAGAACCGGCCGTACATGACGAGCCGGGATCTGGCGGATCATTTCGGTGTGAGCCGACGCACCATCTTCCGGGATCTCCGAGCCCTCTCGGATTCCGGTGTTCCCCTCACCTATTCCGAGGGCGGCGGGTACGAAATCCTGGAAGGATACCAGCTGCCGCCATTGATGCTCACGGCACGGGAAGCGGCCACCCTGCTCGTGGGCACGGAGTTCATGCGCCTGCAATCCGATGCCTCGCTGCGCACGGATGCCGATGCGGTGTCGCTCAAGATCCGCGCCGTACTGCCCCGTGAGATCCGGGAATATGTGGACCACCTTTCCGAGAACACGGTGCTGGATCCGTATTGGTCCCACGCTGTCCAGGCCGAAGGCAAAGAATCCGGAAAGTGGTTCAAGCTGTCCGAGGCCGTGGCGCGGTCGAGGAAAGTCATCATGGAGTACTTTGTCGAGAGCCGTCAGGAGCTCACGCAGCGTCGGGTGGATCCGCTGGGTCTGGTCTACTACACGGATCACTGGAACCTGATTGCCTTCGACCACTTGCGCGAGGAAGTCCGCAATTTCCGGCTCGACCGTATCGAGGAGATGTTCGTTCTCTCCGAGCGATTCGAACGTCCAGAGGGATTTGATCTTCAGACCTATCTCGAGCAGGAAGGACGCCGCTCGGATCCCATCCCTGTCCGGCTGCAATTCTCGGCGGCTGTCTACCCGCGCGTTCGATCCGGAATCCCGGCGCGGATTGAGGAGGAGGAACGCGAGGGCGAAACGGTCCGGGTCCGGTTCACCTTCGAGAATCTCGACTACCTGGCCAGCTGGTTGCTCCGGTTCGGTGCCGATGTGACCGTCCTCGAGCCGTCCGGATTGCTCGAGCGACATCAGGAGGCAGCCGCAGCAGTACTCAGCAATTACGATAAATAAGTATTGCTCAAAACAGCGATTTGCGATATTGCCATAAGACGAAGGGACGCAACGCTTAACAGTTATTGACAAGCAAAATCGCCCCGCTCAGGCACGACAAATTATCTGCGTGCCTATCCCTGCCCTGACATGACGAGCGAGAATCGAGATACGAAAAACGCTCGTTGAACGGATGCGCGTCGCATCGGCATGCGCGTTCTTGGACAGGAGAAGAACACGGTCGACGGATGTCAGGCGTCGACAAGTTCGGTGAGACGGGTCATCAACTGCTGGCAGGTGTCCAGGTCCGGGACGTCCTGGATGATGGCCCGCAGTTTTCCCGACTGACTGTCCTTGAGCACGTAGCGATGCTCGAGGGAGGCCAGCGCCTGAAGTACGGGCTGGAACCGATGACCGAAGAACCATGGATCTTCTTCCGTGGTGGGGAAGCCGAGGAAAAGTCGCTCGTTCTTGAACGTGACCTTGGGCAGTCGCAGACCCTGTGCCAGGATCTTCAGCTCCATGCTCTTCATGAGCTGCCCCACCTCATCCGGAGGTGGACCGAAGCGGTCGGCCAGTTCTTCAGCAATCTGTCCAAGCGTTTCGGGAGTATCGGCTTCGGAAATGCGCCGATAGATATTGAGGCGTTCGATGCGGTTCGAGAGGTAGGTCTCGGGAATGAGCGCATCGGCATCGACGTCCACCACGGTTTCCGACGCCCGAGGGGTACGGTTCTCCTCGAAGACCGAGGCAAACTCCTCGGTGCGCAGTTCCTCTACCGCCTCGTCGAGGATGCGGTGATAGGTCTCGAACCCGACATCGGCAATGAAGCCGCTCTGCTCCGCGCCGAGCATGTTGCCCGCGCCGCGGATGTCCAGGTCCCGCATGGCCAAGTGGAAGCCGCTGCCCAGGTCGGAGAATTCCTCCACTGCCTGCAGGCGCTGCTTCGCCTCCCGGGTCAGACTGTGGATCGAAGGAACGAGCAGGAAGCAGAAGGCCTTGCGGTTCGACCGTCCCACGCGTCCGCGCAGCTGATGCAATTCAGCCAGACCGAAATGATCAGCGCGGTTGATGATGATCGTGTTTGCGTTGGCAATGTCCAGACCGTTCTCGATGATGTTCGTGCTCACGAGCACATCGTATTCGCCTTCGACAAAACCCATCATGATGCGCTCCAACTCGGGACCGTTCATCTGCCCGTGGGCCGTGCGAACCCGGATGTCGGGGATGAGCATCCGGAGCATGGCCGAGATCTCATCGATGGACTGCACGCGGTTGTGGATGAAGAAGACCTGGCCGCCGCGGCTCACCTCGTAGAGGATGGCGTCCCGGATCAGGTCCTTGTCGAAAGCGTGGATCTCGGTCTGGATGGGTTGCCGGTTCTCGGGCGCCGTGGCAATGATGGAAAGGTCCCGGGCGCCCATCAGCGAGAACTGCAGGGTCCGCGGAATGGGCGTGGCCGTAAGCGTCAAGGTGTCCACGTTGATGCGCAACGTGCGCAGCTTCTCTTTCATGGCCACGCCGAACCGCTGCTCCTCATCCACAATGAGCAGCCCGAGGTCCTTGAACACGACATCCTTCGAGATCAACCGTTGGGTGCCGATGACGATGTCCATCTTGCCATCGGCCAGGGCCTTGATCGTCTCGGCCTGTTGGGCGGCCGTCCGGAAGCGCGAAAGGATGCCAATCTGGACCGGGTAGTGGGCCAGGCGTTTGGAAAAGGACCGGAAATGCTGTGAAGCCAGGACCGTGGTCGGAACGAGCACAGCCACCTGCTTGCCGTCCTGGGCCGCCTTGAAGGCAGCCCGGATGGCAATCTCGGTCTTGCCGAATCCTACATCGCCGCAGACCAGACGGTCCATCGGCTGAGGCAGCTGCATGTCCTGCTTGACCGCAGCCGCCGTGGTGGCCTGGTCCGGCGTGTCCTCGAACTGGAAGGATGCCTCCAGTTCCTGCTGCCAGACGGTGTCGGCAGGGTAGGCATGCCCCTCGGAGGACTTGCGCTTGGCATATAGGGCAATCAGGTCACGGGCAATGTCCTTGACGCGGCTCTTGGTACGGGCCTTGGCTTTTTCCCACTGGCCCGACCCCAGTTTGGTCAGCTGCGGCTGATGTCCTTCCTTGCCCTTGTACTTGTGCAGCTTGTAGAGGGCATTGACGTTGACATAGAGGGTATCTCCGCTGAGATAAAGCAGGCGAACCGCTTCCTGTCTGCGTCCCCGTACCTCGATCTGCTCCATGCCGGCAAACTTGCCGATCCCGTAGTCGATGTGCACCACGAAGTCGCCCGGCGTGAGCTGATGCAGCTCCCGAAGGCTGAGCCCGCCCACCTTGCGACGGGCCTTACGGGCGGTGGGGCGGTGGTAGCGACCGAAGATCTCGTGGTCTGTGTAGAGGGCCAGATTGATTTCGGGCACCTCGAATCCTCGGTGCAGGGATTCGGTCTTGAGCTGTACCCGGCGCTCTTCAAGATCTTCCTCCAGCAGCTCGGCCAGCCGCCCTTCCTGGCCGCGGTTGTCGCAGAGGATGAGGGTCTGGAGTCCGTTGCGCTGGTTTTCCAGCAATCGCTTGCGCAGCAACGCAATACGGGATCCGAAGCCGGGCTGCGGATGGGACTCCACCCCGATTGTTTCCTCGGCCAACTCCTGGAAGGATCCCACATGGATGGTGTCGAAGCGCAGCAATTCTGTCTGCATTCCCGAGCCGTCCAGGTACAGGTCTGCCACCTCGGGAAGGGTGCCTTCCGGACGGATGGCGGCCTCGTCCGGATCGTCATCGTCATCGGT
>JAQCDI010000040.1 GCA_027620595.1 Bacteroidota bacterium
GCATGAGGAAATGCCCTGCCGGCGCGCAACGGATGCCCGCATGGGGAATCAGTCGTCAGAATGCTGCCTCATGGCCTGCCGGATGACGGATGCGTCATATCCCCGCCGGATAAGGAAAGCCATGATTTTTCGTTCCCGTTTGCGCTCGTCGGATTCGCTGCGGTAGCGGTGCAGTGCTTTATCCAACTGCTGGCCGAGCTGCTCACCCAATTCGTCCGGCGGACATTCGGTGGCCACGGCCTCCCGGGCCACAGCCGCGTCGATCCCTTTCCTGCGCAGTTCTGCTTCGATCCGACGGGGTCCGTAGCCACGGGACCGGGCCCGGGAGGCCGCGAACTGGAGGGCAAACCGCGCATCGTCCAGGTACATCAGATCCCGCAGTCGATCCACCACCCGATCGGCCATGGCGTCGGGGACGGCCAGTTCGCCCAGTCGGGTGCGTATTTCCCG
This sequence comes from Bacteroidota bacterium, assembly GCA_027620595.1. Classification (GTDB taxonomy): domain Bacteria; phylum Bacteroidota; class Rhodothermia; order Rhodothermales; family UBA10348; genus JAAZVD01. The sequence goes on from JAQCDI010000040.1 coordinate 451, forward strand.
CTCGGTCCGGGGGCGGTAGGACAGGTAGTCGAGGCACCGCTTCATGGCCTTGAAGTAACGGTCCTCCTCCACGAGTGCCCGGCAGGCCGGGCCGTCGAGATGCAGGCTTTTCCGAAGCCCTGCCTCAGCCACGAGGTTGACATGGAGACCGAAAGCAAATGCGCCGTCGAGGAAGACTGAACACCGATCCGGATCCTTTTTCTGGACCTGGACGGCCGTCACCGTTCCGCCTTCGGCGGGCGTCTCCGGGATTTCGATGGGCTGGATTCGGCGCATGGTCAAGGGGGAAGGGGATTCATCGGCGGACGTGCACCCTCAGAGAATCCACAGAAATGCCTCCCACGAAGCCGAGGCCTCCGATGACGTTCGTTATCGGTTCGCGGCGCACCGGACTTGTCCGACTGGACGCATATTGGGCATACCGGTCATTGCTTCGCAGAAGGACAATCCGAAGGTCGTGTTCGGGAAGCGGTGCCGTGGCCGACGCCACAGGTACCGCGTAGACGCCTTCCCAGAGCCGTTGGCCCGGATTCCGGAGAACCGCAGAGGACTCCTTGAAGACCTGGGATGGCAGCAGGAAGAAGTCCAGCAGTGAAGAAGAAAACGCTGCTGACGGTTGCAGGCGCGCTTCGATCCATCCCTCGGGATCCGCTCCTTCCCACTCCACAGACACCTGCACCGGATAGACGAAACCCGTTGTAGCATCAATGTCGAGAGCCAGGGAGTCCAGTCCCAGCTGGAGGGAATCGAGCAGGACCACCGGAACCGGATGGTCCGGGATGGAGACCGATGCCTGAAGCAGACGGAGCACCGGCGGCAAGACGCCCGCGGCCCGCACGACCTGTCCGTTTCCTTCCACCCGAACCTCGAAGGTCTGTCCCGGTCCGGGCCGCATCGTGTCTTGGGACTCGGGCATGTAGATCAAGGGGTCGGTAAGCGTTGGCAGGTACGTGTGGATACGCCCGCCCACCTCGACCTGCACGCGCAGGTCGCCCTGTGGCGGGGCCGGCTCCAGCGGAGCAGCCACATCCAGCGTGGACGTGATGCGCACCGGAGGCAGGGCCTGTCCGGTTTCCAGCCAGGCCTCCACTACCAGGAGATCGTCCTGATCCGGCCGTGTCGTATCACACCCAAGGAGCCCAACCATCAGGCATCCTGCAAACCACGGCAAAAAGCGGAAGGGGATCTGTAGCATCACAGGTCCACCAGGATGTCGAGCATGGGAAGGATGGGCAGACCGAGGCGATTGTCGGGCCGTGCATCCGGGCGCGCAGGGTCCCACGTTTGCCCCACCACATTCCGGTGGTTGAGCAGGTTGTACACCGTAAGGCCGGTCGACCATCGTGCCTGGGCCCATTCGAAGCGGTAGGCCGCCCGGACATCGATGCGTACGTAGGCCGGGAGTCGCCCGTTGTTCAGCTCGGAGCGGTGGAAATACCAGGTGGGCTCTCCTGTAACCGGATCCTCGAGTTGGTAGCGGGCCGTTGGAACGGAAACCGGATATCCGCTGCGCCAGTCCAGGGACGCTCCAGAGGTCCATCGAGGGCCTTCCCGGTTTACGACCAGGGTGAAAGCGTGGGGTGTGTCATATCGCGATGGGCGCCATGGCCCGGGCGCTTCGTCAAGGAAGCGGTTCTCGGCCCGCATGAACGTGTAGGATCCAACCACGGTCCATCGGTCGCTGCGGACTTCTATGCCTGATTCCACGCCTGCGCTTCGCTCCTCTCCGTCCTCGTACTGACCCAGCAAGGTGGCCACCTCAATGCCCGGTCCAAGGAGGCCATCCTTGGACTGGAAATCGTCCTCTGGAAGAAGGGTGCCCTTGCCCGAGCGGACAAAGCCGTTCAGTCGCAGGATGGTCAGAGGCAGGATGTGGGATTCAGTGCCCACAGAAATCTGGTGCGCGCGTGCCGGTTCCGCGCCGGATCCTACTGGCACCCATCGGCTCGAGACCAGGTCATAGAGGAATGCATTGCGGTCCCGGATGCGCTGCAGGTACTGCACGTGGGAGCTGGCAGCGGCGCGCAGGATGAGCCATGCAGGATCCACGGCCCATTGGACAGACAACCGGGGCTCGAGGCGCACATAGCCTCCTTTCCCGAACACCGAGGCGCGCAGGCCTGGTAAAACGCGCAGGGAGGGCATCGGGGACCATATATCCTGGATGAAGGCAGACGCCTCGATCGTGTGCGTCTGACTGGACTGTTGCAGGGGCTCGGAGAGGGTGGGGGTATAGGCCACGGTGGCATCGAGGTCGGACGCAAAGCGGTGTCGAACCGACTCCACTCCGACGCGCACCTGGTGTGCAAGCGAAGGATACCAATCCAGAACCACCCGGGCGCCCACGTCCTCGAGCTCCACCTGATAGGCAGATGTGACCGCCGACGATTCGCTGGGTCGGATGAACGCACTTTCACGGGCCCGATATTGGGAGAAGAAGACCGTTGAGGTCAGGAAGAGGCGGGCGGTCAGCAGGCGTTGATAGCGGGTACTCAGGATGCGGTTTCCCCAGGCCTGGTCGATCTCGAAAAAGAGATCGGCCGGTCGGAGCCAGGAGGAAAAATCCAGCGACAGATCAAAGGGCAAGCGCAGATCGAGGGCGTCCCGGCCGGCATACCACGAGATCGAGACCGTGGAAAGGGCGTCGGGTCGGAATGTGAACTTGGCACTCCAGTCGTAGAAATAGTACCCCGTCCGAAGGGTGTCCTGCCGGCCCAGGTCGTCCTCGACCGGATGTGTCCGACCGATCAGTCGATCCACATAGGAACGCCGTCCCGACAGCATGAATGAACTGTTTGCCGATACCGGGCTCTCGAGGATGAAGTGTGCATTGAGTCCCGATACGCCCACCGTTGCACTCGGCTCGGCGCGTGAACCGTCCCGCAGCTCGGCATCCAGCACGGCCGACAGGCGCCCTCCGTATTCCGCCGGAAACGCACCGCGGTAGAGGGAAACGTCCTTGAAGGTGTCCGACTGGAAGGTGGAAATGAGGCTGAAGGCATGCCAGGGATGATAGATGGGCGCTCCATCCACCAGGTACAGGTTCTGGTCCGGCCCACTGCCCCGGACCAGGAGACCACCGGTGGCCTCGCCGGCGCGCTGTACGCCCGGAAGCCACTTCAAGGATTCAAGCACGTCGGTATTGCCGAGCGTTCCCGGCAGCTGCTGCAGTTGGCGTCCCGAAACGGAGATCAGTCCCGGCGTGATGGTCAGGTCGGCCCGGCGTTCGACATCCTCCTCGATGACGACCCCTGAAACCTCGTAGGTCATCGGGGTCAGGGCATACCGGCCATTGCGCGCAGCGGGCACGATCGTGGTGTCGAGCCGGGCGTACCCCAGGTAGGTAACCACCATGCTGATGGGTCGATGACCCAGTCCGGGAAAGGCAAAATAGCCGGCTTCATTGGTAATGGCCCGGGCGCCTACTCCCGGCAGGACCACGTGCGCCCCATGAAGGGCGTCTCCGGAAGCCGCATCAAGCACGAATCCGGAGACGGTGCCACCTGTTTCGCGGGGGTCGGAATTCGCCTCTTCCCGCAGAGGAATCAGGACGGATTGCCGGCGGGAAATGGATTCGATCCGGAACGGATGCCCCGACATGACACAGATCAGGGCGTCCCTCGGGGATGTGCCCCGATACCGGCAGGAACTCCTCAAACCGGCCATCAGGGCGGGACTGTAGACTACATCGACGCCTGTAGCCTCGGAATAGACTTCCAGGGCCTCGGAGATCGGGGTGTCTGAAAACTGCAGACGAATGGTCTGCGCATGGGTATCCGCGGCGGCCAGGACCGCAAGTAAAACAAGAATCGCTGACCGGATTGGCACGCCCGTTCGTCGCCCGCAGAAAGGAAGTTGACGATGGCGTTATAGACGTGCGGCAACAGCACGTTCCGTCCTGCGGCCGTCGATGTCAGCCCGCGCTCAGTTCCTGGGAGCCGGCTTCACTTCAAACCGGTTGCCTTCGAGCTCGGTCACGGTGGCACCCAGCGCGGCTCCGATGATGTCCAGGATGGCTTTGGTGCCGCGTTCCGTTTCGAACGTGCCCGTCAGCGGCGTCTCGCGCAGCGCCTCATCCAGCTCGATGGTCACATCGAAGGTCTCGGACAACTGCCGCACCACATCGGACATGGGCGTGTCGCGGAAGATGAGCAGTTCGGTCCAGATCAGCGCACGTACCATGTCCACGTCCCGGACGTCGGGACGCGCCATGTCTTTCGTCATCCAACCCTGCTGACCGGGTTCGAGCACGACTGCCTCGCCCAGGGCCGCATGTCCGGCCAGGGAGACCCGGCCTGACAGGAGGGTCACCTCGGTGCCTTCCAGGGTCCGCACTCCGAAGCTGGTACCCAGCACGGTGGTCAACGCTTCTTCGGTTTCCACGCGGAAGGGCTGGGGGCCGGCCACTACATCAAAAAAAGCGCTTCCCTCCAGGCGCACCCGGCGCTCATCGGCGTCGTCGGCGAACAACCAGGCCAGGGTCGTTCCCGGGGCGATCCGTACTTCCGAGCCGTCCGGCAGGGCTGCCACGTCCCAGGAAGCGGTGCTCGCCCACGTGGGCAGGTCCGCTGCGGGCTCTGTCGTCAGGAACTGACGTCCGACGACAAGCAGCGCCACCACGGCAGCCGCGGCCAGGGTGCGGCGAAGGAGCCGCAGGGGCGATCCGACGCGCTGGACGGGCTGGCGATCGGCCGGTTGGGCGGCACCTCGTGCCCAGGCCGTTTCGAAATCGTCTGCTTCCGCCCGGATGCGATCCAGGATGTGCTTCAGGGCCGGATGGGCAGCCATCAGCTGGTCGAGTTGACCGGCCGATTCCCGCAGAAGCGAGTGCTCGGCCTCGCTCAGGTCATCTGCCGCCCATCGGTCCCGGCACGCCAGCAGGACCAGCGCTTCCCGGGCGGGCACGGCATCGGCCCATTCCTGGTGGATCCGTTGACTCAGATGCTGCCAGCGACGCCAGGCCAGGGCCAAGGAAGGGTCCTGGCGAACCGCCTCCCGAACCGCGCGCCTTTCGGCGTCGGACCAGTCGTCCAGCAACAGGATGTCTTCGATGGTCAAGGGCATGGCCCGCGGGCTCAAGGCAAGGGTGCAATCGTTCCGATGAACAGACAGAGGGTCTGCAACGGGGGAAGCCGCTGCCGAAGCGGAAAAGGTAACAGGTCAGCGTTCGACCATGGGCAGGCCGGCCATCCAAAGAAGGAACAGCCCCAGAATGTCCCGCATGCGGTCGAAGGCCCGCTTGACCTGCATCTTGATGGCAGCCTCCGTCGAACCGATCATTTCGGCAATCTCTTCATAGCGGTAGCCATACTCGCGCAGCTCGATGATTTCGCGTGCCCGATCCGAAAGGGCGGAAAGGGCCCGCTCCAGGTCGAGGGCGTCCCCCGACGGCATGAGGGTGTCCTCGATCTCGGGGGCGTCCTGCATATCGAAAAGCGACTCTTTGGCCGTGTAGCGTCCGCGATAGAAGTCCTGCAGCTCGTAGAGCGCGCCCTTCATGGCAAAGGCTTTGAGGCGGGTCTCGTCCTTCAGGTCAACGAGCCCCCGATGGACCCGCAGCAACGCATTCTGCACCAGGTCATCCACGTCGGGCTTGCGGCCGATGCGTGCAATGAAGAACGCCCGCATGCGCGGCTCCAACGCGCGGAGCAGTTGGCTCATGGCTCCTTCGTCACCTTTCCGGGCACGGAGGACCAGGGCGGTCATCGGATCGGGGAGTTCGGACACAGGCAGGTCGGGTCGTGGGACAATCGACGGCGGGTACGGTCCAGGCCGCAACAAGATTCGTGGAAAGGCGCCGATGGCAGCATCAATCGAGGGTTGGCCCGGTCCGGTAGCTGCCCAGCACCTTGACCTGGGCGGCCACCTCGTGCAGGTGTCGCAGTGCGTGTCCGATGGGCTCGTCATCGCGGTGCCCGGAAAGATCGAGGTAGAACACGTACTTGCCCGGGCTGCCAACCAGTGGGCGGCTCTCGATCTTGAGCAGGTCGATGTCCCGCAACGCGAAAACGGCCAGGCTCTTGAACAGTCCGCCGGGGACGTTCTCGCGCTGGGCGTAGACCAGGGTTGTGCGCCAGCCCTGGGCGTCGCGGGCCGCGGCGGCCAGTCCGGCATCGGCGTCGACGTCCGGCCGGCCGAGGGCCAGGAAGCGGGTGTAATTGGCGTGATTGCTCTCGATGCCCTCGGCCAGGATGTCGAGGCCGTACGTGGCCGCCGCAGCCCGGCTGGCAATGGCGGCCTCATCCGACTTTCCACCTTCGGCCACCTCTTTGGCCGCACCTGCCGTGTCATAGGCCGGCACGATGGCCGCTGAAGGGAGGTTCGCCCGCAAAAAATCCCGGCACTGCCCGAGGGCCTGCGGGTGGGACATGACCCGGCGCAGGTTCTCGATGCGCGTGCCGCGGCAGGCCATGAGCTGATGCCGGATGCGCAACTGCACCTCGGCAAGGATCTGGAGGTCATGCTCCAGCAGCAGGTCGTAATTCTGGTGGACGCTGCCGAAGAGGGAATTCTCGATGGGGAGGACGGCCCGATCCACGGCGCCCGTAGTCACGGCTTCGAACGCTGCCTCGAAGCTCGGGAAGGGGACTTTCCGGGCCTCAGGGTACAGGGCGGAAAGGGCTTCCTCGCTGTAGGCGCCGATTTCCCCCTGGAATCCGACGCGGAGCACGTGTGTGGACGTGTTCATGCCATGGCCTCCTACATCCGTTCGGGCGCGGACAGGCCGAGCACCGACAGGCCGTTGCGAAGGACGAGCCGGGCAGCCGAAGCCAGCGCCAGACGGGCCGCCGCCAGGGTGGGGGCCTCACCGATGATGCGGCAATTGCCGTAGAACTGGGTAAACGCCACGGCCACGTCGCGCAGGTAGTTGGCCAGGCGGTGTGGCTCGCGGAATTGGGCGGCACCAGCAATCGAGCCGGGCAGGTCCATCATGACCTTGATCAGGGCCTGCTCGGATGGATGGGCCAGCAGCGAGAGGTCCACAACGGCCGGGACGCTCAGGCCGGTTTCCTGCGCCTTGCGCAGGATCGAGCAGATCCGGGCGTGGGCGTACTGCAGGTAGAAGACGGGGTTCTTTTCGGAGGCTTCCTTGGCCAGGTCCAGATCGAACTCCAGGTGGGTGTTGGGCGAGCGCATCAGGAAGAAGTAGCGCGTCACATCCTCGCCCACTTCGTCCATCAGCTCATCGAGCGTCACGTAGGTGGCCTTCCGGGTGCTCATCTTGACCGGCTGACCCCCGCGGATGAGCGTCACGAACTGGTAGATCACGACATCGACCTTGTCGGCATCATACCCCAGGGAACGGATGCCGTCGAGGACGTCGGGGAAGGTGGCAATGTGGTCGGCGCCGAAAACGTCCACACACAGATCGAATCCGCGGTCAAGCTTGTCCGCATGGTAGCCGATGTCGGGAAGCCGATACGTGGGTTCGCCCGTACTCTTGACCAGCACCGTGTCGGCCTCCTTGCCGAACGCGGTGGTCCTGAACCAGACGGCTCCATCCTTGTCGTAAACCAGGTCCTTGGCACGCAATTGGTCCAGGATGTCCCAGATGCGGTTGCTTTCGTACAGGCTCCGCTCGTTGAAGAACGAATCCATGCGGATGTTGAGCCGCTTTAGGGTCTGCTCGATGTCGGCAAAGATGGCGGTTTCTGCCGCACGTTTGAATACGTCGGGATCCGGGGCTCCATCAAGATCCGGTCCCTTCTCGTCCAGCAGCTGGCGGGCAATGTCCAGGATGTAGTCTCCCCGGTACCCCTCTTCCGGGAACGATTCGGGCACGATGAGCTCATCCTCCCCTTCACCGATGGTTTTGGTCGGCAGGTCGGGATCCACCAGGGACAGGTAGCGGGCCCGGACGGATTCTCCGAGGACACGCATCTGTCGTCCGGCATCGTTGAAGTAGTACTCCCGCGTCACGTCGTATCCCGCCCAGTCCAACAGTGTGGCTATGGTGTCTCCCAGCACGGCATTGCGACCATGGCCCACCGTGAGCGGCCCGGTCGGGTTGGCGCTGACGAATTCCACCATGGCCCGCTGTCCGGCGCCGCTTGTGGTCCGCCCCCAGCCGTCCCCGGCTGCGAGGATGGTGGCCAGGCTGTCGGCCAGATGGGCATCGGCAAAGCGGAAGTTCAGGAATCCGGGTCCGGCCACCTCGACGGCGGCGATGCGCGATGCGTCCAGCGGCTGGGACCGCAAGTGGCCAGCCAATTCGTCCGCTATCTGCCGGGGAGCCTTCCGGAAATGCCGGGCCAGCTGCATGGCCGCGTTGCAGGACAGATCCCCATGTTCCGGATTGGCGGGCTGTTCGAATTCGGGCGTGAAGCCTTCCGGCGCGCCACCCATGGCGTCGAGGGCCGTCAGGATGCAATCGGTCAGGTATGCCTGCATGGATCGGGAATTGGGGAATCTGGCGGTGTAAACTCCGAATTTACCACATGGCGTGCGCAATCCCCCCTAGCCGGCGAAAGCTCACACCCGATTCGCAATTGCAGAGGAAGGAAGCACGCCTTGGCCCAAAACCATTCCGCGCTGAAGACGTAGAGCCCGGCATGAAAAAACTCCTGCTTTTCATCCTGATGCTCTCATGGTGCGCGCCCGTCAAGGGGCAGGCCCCCGAGGGACATGCCTTCACGATTGCCCGCGTCAAATATGACGGGGGCGGGGACTGGTACGGGGATCCGGAATCCCTGCCGGAGCTGCTCTCTTTCGTTCGGCGCGAAACCCTGCTCGACATAGCCCCCAAAGAAGAAGTGGTCGAGCTCTCCAGCGACAACCTCTATTCGTTTCCCTACCTGTACATGACGGGTCACGGCAATGTGCGCTTCTCCGATCGGGAAGCCGAGCGGTTGCGCCACTACCTGGAAAGTGGCGGTTTCCTGCACGTGGACGACAACTACGGACTGGATGCTTACCTGCGCCGGGAAATGAAGAAGGTCTTTCCCGAGAGCGAATTCGTGGAATTGCCCTTCGACCATCCGATTTTCCACACGGCGTTCGACTTTCCCGGCGGTCTTCCCAAAGTCCATGAGCACGATGGCAAACCTGCGCAGGGATTCGGGATCTTCGGAGAGGACGGCCGCCTGATGGTTTTCTACACCTATGAGTCCGATCTGGGAGACGGATGGGAGCCCATGTCCGTCCATGAGAAGCCGGCAGCACTGCGCGAGGCCGCCTTGCAAATGGGTGCCAACATCCTCATCTACGCCATGACCAATTGAGCGGTCTGCCGTACTTTTGCGCCGTTGATCCATCCTCCAGGGCCCTGCAACGCCCTGCCACACTTCCGATCCGTTTCCGATGTCTTTTTTCCTCCGTTCCCAGCTGCACGACAGTGACCCCGCCGTCCACAACCTCCTTTCGCAGGAAGTGGACCGACAGAATGACGGCCTGGAGCTGATTGCGTCCGAGAATTTCGTGTCCCGTTCGGTCATGCAGGCCATGGGTACGCCGCTGACCAACAAGTATGCCGAAGGCCTTCCCGGAAAGCGCTACTACGGTGGCTGCCAGGTCGTGGACGAGGTGGAGGATGTGGCCCGTCAACGCGCGTGCGAGCTTTTCCGGTGCGACTGGGTCAACGTGCAGCCGCATTCCGGCGCCAGTGCCAATGCGGCCGTGTACCTGACCCTGATGAAGCCGGGGGACACCTTCCTGGGTCTGGATCTGGCGCACGGCGGTCATCTGACCCACGGCAGTCCGGTCAACTTCTCGGGCATCCTGTACAAGGCGCAGTATTACGGCGTGGACAAGGACGGTCCGATGGCGGGCCGGATCGACATGAACAAGGTGCGAGAGAAAGCCTTGGCCATCCGCCCGCGCATGATTTCGATCGGTGCATCGGCCTACTCCCGTGATTTCGACTATGCGGCCTTCCGCTCGATTGCCGATGAAGTCGGGGCGTTCCTGTGGATGGACATGGCCCATACGGCGGGACTGATCGCGGCCCGCGTCCTGAATGACCCGCTTCCGCACTGCCACATCGTTTCGACCACAACGCACAAGACGCTCCGAGGACCGCGCTCCGGTATGCTGCTCATCGGCAAGGACGCGGAGAACACGATGGGCAAGGTGGCACCCAAGTCTGGCCGCGTGAAGATGTGGAGCGAGTTGTTCGACTCTTCTGTTTTCCCGGGGATGCAGGGCGGTCCGCTGATGCATGTCATTGCCGCCAAGGCCGTGGCCTTCGGCGAAGCACTGCAGGAGGACTTCAACTCCTATTCCCGGCAGGTGGTGGCCAATGCAGCTGCCATGACCGAGGCCTTCCTGGAACGCGGCTATGCGGTGGTATCCGGAGGAACGGACAACCACCTGGCCCTGATCGACCTGCGCAACAAGGGAGTCACGGGCAAACAGGCCGAGGAGGCCCTGCAAGCCGCCGACATCACGGTCAACAAGAACATGGTGCCCTACGACGTGGAAAGCCCCTTCGTGACCAGCGGCATCCGGGTAGGCACACCTGCCATGACCACGCGGGGCCTGAACGAGAATGATTTCCGGGACATCGTGGACCTGATGGACCGGGTCATCACGAATCCTGCCAACGAAACCGTTATCCAGCAGGTGAAGGGTGCCATCCACGAAATGACGGCCCGCTTCCCCATGTACGATTTTGTCACAGCCTGAACGGGCCGACCCGACTCCAGCATGAGCCAACTGTCCGCCACATCGTATGACGAACTGGTCGATCTCGGTCGCCATCTCTACGACCTGGCCCTGGTCAGGAGCGAGCAGGAACACATTACCGATCCCCGGGGCCAACCCATCGGCTGGCTGCTCGATACACGTATTCCGATGCTCAACGGCACCGTGATGCCGGAAGTGGGTCGGGTGCTGAGTGATCGGCTGCGCGCCAAAGGTATTCAGCAGGTCGTGGGATTCGGATTCGGGTCCTATGCCCTGGTGGCTTCCGTCGTGGCATCAGCTGGCAACCCGTCCTTCATGGGCGGCTACGTGCGCGAAGAGCGCAAGCCGCACGGCCGCCGTCGGCTGGTCGAAGGTCCCGTCCAGCGGGATCGGCCGGTCGTCATCCTGGATGACATCCTGAACAGTGGTCGCTCGGCCTGGAAAGCCGTTGAATTGCTGCGTCAGGACGGTTTCCGGGTGGCCGGGCTCATGACGCTCTTCCATTTCACATGGAGTGGGGGCAAGCAGCGCCTGGAGCAGCAGGGACTGTGGGTGGACTCGCTGCTGGATCTGAACCTTCGCGAAACCGAGCGTTAAAGGGATCTCCCAACCCCAGGGTACCCCCCAATTCAGGGTACACATTGTCCATGATTTCGCTGCTGCGACGCAAATCCAAGGCCCGCCAGGGCGTCGATGCCCCCCACGCCGGAGACGGTGCAAACGGCGCCGTTCAGCCCGCCAAAACAGAGGCAGAAATGGGGTTCCTCGATCACCTCGAGGAGCTGCGGTGGATGTTCTTCAAAGGGTTCGGTGCCGTACTGGCCTGTACGGTGGCTGCGGCGTTCTTCCGTGGGTGGGTCATCGAGAACATCCTTCTCGGGCCCAAGAAACCGGACTTCATTACCTACCGGTTGTTCGGCATCGAGGTCACGGATTTCGTGCTGCAGAACCGGACAGTGACCGGTCAGTTTTTTGCAGACTGGGGAACGGTCCTCGTGGTGGGTGCCATCATCGGTTCGCCCATCTTTGTCTACTACGTCTGGAAGTTCATCGACCCC
>JAQCDI010000041.1 GCA_027620595.1 Bacteroidota bacterium
CTCCAAGGCGCCAACCACCCCCAAGGCCCCATCCAGGCGGCCCGCGCGCCCGACCGTGTCCGTGTGCGAACCGAACATGACAGCGCCGCTGGCCGCGGAAGGATTCCACACGCCGAAAAGGTTGCCTACGTCATCTACGCGGACGTCCACGCCCAGCCTTTCGAGATGGGCCTGTACCCAGTCCCGTCCAGCCCGGTCTTCAACGGAAAAGGCCAGTCGCTGCACACCGCCGCCGGTAAGGGCACCGATGCGGGCCAGGTCGTCCAGTCGTTCAAGGAGTCGGGTAGCGTTGATTCGCATGGGTTCGGAGAATGGTTGCCTGAAGATCCCACGACGAGGGTTCGGAAACCAGCCACTCCGGAGAGAAACCCTCCCTGATCGGCTCTCGTAGGAGGCAGCGGAAGGCCTGTTCGGCCGCTTCCTTCTGTTTTCCTGCCCGTGAATCGTCTTGAACCGATCCTTGGTCTATCGCATGGTCCGTCTTCTCCGAACCCTGATGCTCGTTTCAGGCCTTGTCCTGGTTGGATGTCAGCAGTCGGTGCAATCCCAGGATGCCAACAGTTTCCGGTCTTCGGGGCAGGATCGATCAGGACGTGTGGCGCCGATGGATTCCATCACCTACGGTCGTACCAACGCCATCACCCGCGCCGTCCAGGTTGCCACACCGGCGGTGGTCAGCGTCAACGTGACGCAGACCCAGCAGATCAGGGTGAACCCGTACAACGACCCGTTCTATGACTTCTTCTTCGGTCGGCAGCGCAGCCGGGTGTTGGAGCGGCAGGTGCAGCAGATGGGATCGGGCTTTGTGATCAGCCCGAGCGGATACATCGTTACCAATGATCACGTGGCTGGCAATGCCTCCCAGATCACGATAGCCTTCCCCGACGGCACCACGCTGCCTGCCCGTCTGGTGGGTACCGATCCGGGGACCGACCTGGCTCTGCTCAAGGTGGATCCAGAAGGCGAACTGCCCCACCTGGACTTCGAACTGGGCGGTCCTCCGATTGTTGGGGAGTGGTCCATCGCACTCGGCAATCCCTTCGGCCTCTTTGAGGCCTCCGATCCGACCGTGACGGTGGGCGTGGTAAGTGCCACGGGCAGGGATCTGCAGCCGCAGGACAACCGGTTCTACACGGACATGATCCAGACCGATGCGGCCATCAACCGCGGTAATTCGGGCGGACCACTGCTCAATGCACAGGGCCGCGTCATCGGGGTCAACACCGCCATTTTTTCCGAGAGTGGTGGGTCTGTCGGCATCGGCTTTGCGGTACCTGCCGAGAAGGCCGTTCGGGTCCTGGAAGAGCTGCGGGACAAGGGATTCGTGGACCGGGCCTACTACACGGGCCTCAACGGTCGCACCCTGCCGGCGCAGTGGGCGCAAGCCCTCGGCATCCCCAATGCGTCCGGTGTGGTGGTCGAAAATGTGGATCCGGGTTCGCCCGCCGATCTGGCCGGATTCCAGCCCTACGACGTGATCCGCGCGTTCAACGGCGAGAGGGTCACGAGTCGCGAGGATTTCCTGGGATACCTGTTCGAATATCGGCCCGGCGAGACGGTGACTTTCGAAGTGATCCGGAATGGCAACCCGTTGAATCTGGAGCTTGAGCTGGGCACCCAGCGGGCCGCCAACTGAGCCGCCTAGCGGCGGTAGTAGTGTCCTTCCTCGAGCGTGGTCACCCCACGGCTCGCCGTACGGAACCGGACCGGAATGGTTCGGCGGGACAGTTCCCGGGTGGCCGAGAAGACCTCGAAGTGGAGGTGGGGCCCGGTCGAGAACCCGGTGTTGCCCGAATACCCGATCAGCTGCCCGGTGAAGACCCGATCGCCCAGGTCCACCTCGACGCCCAGATGCCGCAGGTGAACATAGTGTCCGATGGTGCCGTCGCTATGACGGATCTTGATGAAATTGGCCCGTGAGCGCAGTGCAGGATCGATCCCGCCTTCCGTATACCCCTCCTGGACCTCGATCACGATGCCGCTGCGTGCCGCGCGGATCGGCGTCCCTTCGGGCATGTCCCAATCCAGGGCGTATTTACCCTGATGGCTGAGCGAACCGTACGCCCCTTGGCCAACGAGATAATCCACGCCGGATCCGAACGGGAGATCATAGACCACCCCTTCGTCGTGCCGCGCACGGAAGTCCCCGTTGACCCATTGGAGGTCAAACCGGAAGGTCCAGGAACGACCGATATCCCGCACGCTGAGCGATACGGCCCGGGTCCGGCTGTTTCCACGATAGCTGTCCACCAGAGGGAGGTCCTCGGTAGGACGCATGTTTTCCAGATCCATGTTCAGCGTCATCGTGAAATCCCACGGGACGAGGCTGCGCACATAGACATCCACCCGATTGCCCACGTCCTCTGCTTCAATGCAGAACGTGTCTTCGTAGCACTCGGACCAGTCCGGTCCGGGCAGGAAGAGCAGCGTCAGGATGGCGAGAAAAGTGGACATGGCCGCGTTTGTTAACACTATGTTAACAAAAGGATGTCCAGACTGGTTCCAGCAGGGCGGTCATGGTGCCCCGCAAAAGGAAAATTACCAGGCGGCTTTCAGGGCTGCCACGTTCGAGGCGATGTCGGAATCCTTGCCGAAAACGGCACTGCCGGCCACGATCACATCGGCGCCTGCGCCGGTCACCTCGGCAATGTTCGAAGCCTTGACGCCTCCGTCCACCTCGAGATGGGCTTTCGAACCGATGGCGTCCAGCATCCGGCGCAGGCGCCGGATTTTGTCTGTGGAAGCTGGAATGTAGGATTGACCGCCAAATCCCGGGTTGACCGACATGATCAGTACGAGGTCCACGTCCGGCAGGATCTCTTCCAGCGAGGACAGCGGTGTGGCCGGGTTCAGCGTCACACCGGGTCGCGCTCCGGCGGCCCGTATGGCCTGGATGGTGCGGTGCAGATGGGTGGCCGCTTCCACATGCACGGTAATGATGTCGGCACCTGCCTCGGCAAAAGCGTCCACGTAGGCATCCGGATCCTGGATCATCAGGTGGACATCCAACACCGCGCCGGTTTCATCCGCCAGGGGCCGCAGGGAGCGAACCACCAAGGGACCGATGGTGATGTTGGGCACGAAATGCCCGTCCATCACATCCACGTGCAACCACTGCGCACCTGCCGCCACGGCCTCCCGGCATTGCTCACCCAGTCGGGAGAAATCGGCCGACAGAATGCTGGGTGCGAGGATGGGCATGGGGTTGGGAAAGGGATCTGCGGCCGGAGAAACGGTTCGCCCGAAAAATCAGGAGAAGATCATGACGCCGAAGGCCACGAGCAGCGCGTTGACCAGGGCGATCGGAAGGAGGTACTTCCAGCCCAGCGTCATCAGCTGCTGGTACTTGAAGCGCGGAAGCGTCCAGCGCACCCAGATGAAGACGATGGCAAAGAAGCCGGCCTTGATGATGACCGAGACGATCTGCAGCGCCATGAGCAACAGCGAGCCGTCAAGCGCTGGCCACTGGGCCAGGATCAGCGACTCGAAGGGCAGCATGTAGCCACCAAAGAACAGCGTAACGATCACGAAGGAGGCCACAAAGAAGTTGACGTACTCGGCCAGGAAGAACATCCCGAACTTCATGCCGGAGTATTCGGTGTGGTATCCACCCACGAGCTCCTGCTCGGCTTCGGGCAGGTCAAACGGAGCGCGGTTCGTCTCGGCAAAGGCCGTGACGATGAAGAGAATGGCTCCGATCGGGTTGCGGAATACGTTCCATCCCAGCAAGCCCCAGCCACCGGCCTGATCCTCGACGATTTCCGTCAGGCTGAGCGAACCGGCAATCAGGACCACCGAGAGGACCGAGAGCCCCATGGCCAGCTCATAGCTGATCATCTGGGCACTGGAGCGCAGACCGCCCAGCAGGGAATACTTGCTGTTGGAGCTCCAACCGGCCAGTGTCACGCCGTAGACCGAGATGGACGTCAGGGCCAGAAGCACCAGTACGCTGACATCCATGTCCGCGATGACCACGTTGTGGGCAAACGGAATCAGGGCGCCCGCCGTCATGGCGATGACCACCATGAGCATCGGGGCCAGCGAGTGCACGAACGGGTTGGCCAGCGCCGGAACGATGTTCTCCTTGAACACCAGCTTGACCACGTCGGCAAACGGCTGCAGGAAACCGAACGGCCCCACGCGGTTGGGACCGGGGCGGTTCTGGATGTACCCGGACACCTTGCGCTCGGCATAGACGAGCACGGAGGCAGACACCAGCAGGAAGTTGACGATGACAAACGCGATGAGCGCCGTCCAGTACCAGGCAAGATTCATAGTCGGATTCAGGCCGTTACGCCTGCGGTTTCGAGACGGACTCCGTGTTCACCCATGGCGGGGTAGGTCGCTCCCTTGAAGGAGGGAAGCGCGTTGGAGACTTCTTCCATGATCTGTTTCGGGCCCTTGTAGGCCATGGCGTGGCCCAGTCCTGCGGCCACTTCCGGCAGCGACACCCAGCCCGGCTGGCAGTCGACCAGGTTGGACTCGTTGTACCATTTGTCGAACGGCGTGCCATGGCGGTCGGCACGGCACTTTCCGATTTCCATGGACAGGGTGCGGTTCACGCCGGCAATGGCTTTGGCCGGGCGCAAGCGTTGGGCATGTCCGTCCATGTTGACGTAGGTGCCCACCGTCTCGACCGCCATCGCGGCCGGCAGCGCCACATCGGCGGCGGCCAGCGTCTGGTTGGTCGTGTTGTAATGATGCAGGATGACCTTGATACCGGCCAGGTCTTCGACCGAGCACGCGCCGGAAGCTACCGGGTCGTCTTCCATGACGTAGAGCACGTCGGCAGATTCGAGCCGAGCCTTGAGGCCCGCCGGTGAGATGGCCCGGATGCCAAGGCGCTCACAGCCCTGGGCGTTCGGCGTCCTGTCGTCAGTGCGCAACCAGTTGTCGCCGTGACCGGATTCCACGTGCGGCAGATACACTGGGGCCGAAGCGCCGACGGCGGCCGCCAGCCTCCCCAGCAAATAGTTGTCCTCGACCGTGGCCCAGGCCGAACCCAGGAACACGATGCGCGAGCCATCGACGCCCTGCAGGCAGTCGGCCGCCGCTTTCCATCCCATGTCCCACGAAACCGGCGCGCCTTCCACCGTCGGTCCTTCGGGCCGATCCTCATTGAATTTGCGGTAGTCGAGGCGCTCCTCGTCGGCCAACCAGTATTCGTTGACCTCCATGTTGGTCCGCGGCGTGACCTTCATGATCTGGTTGTCCTTGACCCAGTAATCCACGTTGGAGCCCTTGGCGCCGACGGTGGAGACGGACGGGGTCTTGCTCATTTCCCAGATCCGGGCCTTGAACCGATGATCCTTGCTCGTGAGGGCACCCACGGGGCAGATGTCGATCACGTTCATCGAATAGGGCTCGTCGAACTCCACGCCCGGAGGGGTCATGGGGTAGTTCCGGACGCCGCGTTCGATAATGGTCAGCTGATGGCTCTCGCTCACCTCGCGGGTGAAGCGCACACAGCGGGTGCAGTTGATGCAGCGCTCCCCGTCGAGCACGACACGTGGGCCGAGATCGATGTGTTTCGGCTTGTGGACCTTCTCGAATTCGAAGCGCGAACCTTCCGGACCGTGCTTGTAGGCCTGGTTCTGCAATGGGCAGTGTCCGGCCTGATCGCAGATCGGGCAATCCAGCGGGTGGTTGATCAGCAGGAATTCCAGGGTGTCCTTCTGCGCCCGCTTGACCAGTTCGCTGCTGCGGTGGGTCTTGACCACCATGCCATCGGCCATCTGCATGGAGCAGCTGGTCTGCAGCTTGGGCATGAACTGGATCACATCATTGCCGGCATCGTCCTTGACGACATCGCCCGTGGCGCGATCCCGCTGCGGCATACCGACTTCCACCAGGCACTGCCGGCAGTTGGCCGGCGCAGACATGGCGGGGTGGTAGCAGAAATGGGGGAGATCAACACCGTGGTCCAGACAGAACTGGAGGAGGCCCTGTTGCCCCTCGTACTCGAAGGTCTGGTGGTCAATGGTGACTTTGGCCATGGTCGGAATCGGAATTCGGTGTTCGGTCTGTGCTTTCGGCAGTGCGTCAGCCGGTCAGGGTGCGGTTGCGCCGGCGTCGGCCGGCTTCTCAACCAACACCCCGCTGGCCGTGATGTGCAGTTCAAGGCCCGCCGGAACGGCCTCCTCGTGATCCTCACCTTCGTGGTGATCCTCCCCTTCTTCCCCGGCGTGGTGATCTTCACCATCCGTGTGCATGGGCGCCTCGAATTCGGCCAGCGTGGACTGTCCGAGCGTCCCCTGGACCATGGCCCGCCGACCGCCGATATCCTTGGCAAGGGTAAACAGGTAGTTGTCACTTTCGTCGCGCGGCATCACGATGCGAACCAGCTGCGTATCTGACACCTGCAGGGTCATCCAGCAACCCATACCCTGGCAGACTTCGACGATGGTTCCGGAAACCTTGACCGTGGAGCCCATGTGGTCCATGGGCGCTTCCGCCAGCGCCTGGACGGGCACGCTGTCAGCCTGGTCGAAATCGGCCCCGTAGACATCGAAGGATGCGAAGGAAACAGCCGGTTCGACCGTTTCCGTTCCGGTTTGTGTTGCGCAACCCCCCAGAAGCAGGATGGACAAGAGGGAGGGAAGGAAAAGTCGTTTCATTGGGGATTGGCAGGGGTTAGACAGTGGCCATTTCGAGGCCTGAGGCCACGAGGGATGGTTTGCACTTGGCTTCGAACTCGCTGCGGAAGCGGTCGATGGTGTAACGTACCGGCCAAGCGGCAGCGTCTGCCAGGGCACAAACGGTACGGCCTTCCATCTGCGAGCAGAGGTCGATCAGCAGGTCGAGGTCGCGCAGGTTGCCTTCGCCCTCGTCGATGCGGGTCACGATGTTTTCCAACCAGCCGGTGCCTTCACGGCACGGGGTGCACTGCCCGCAGCTCTCGTGGTGGTAGAAATGGGTGATCCGACGCAGCCAGGATACAATGTCGGTGTCCTCGTCCATTATCAGCATGCCGCTGGTGCCCATCATGGAGCCTGCCGCCCGCAGGGAATCCGCATCCATCGTCACGCCGTCGATCATGTCGGCGCGCAGGATGGGTGTGGACGAACCGCCCGGAATGAGGGCTTTCAGTTTCTTGCCGCCGCGCATGCCGCCCGCCACCTCGTTGATGAGATCGGTGATCAGCATGCCGGTCGGGTATTCATACACGCCCGGACGGTTCACGTGGCCGGAGATGCCGTAGAGAACCGGGCCAGCGTGGGTGGGCGCACCGATGCCGGCGTACCACTCCCCTCCATTGCGGATGATCAGCGGGGCACAGGCCAGCGTTTCCACGTTGTTGATCGTGGTCGGATAACCCCAGACGCCTTTCTGGGCAGGGAAGGGCGGCTTGATGCGCGGATAGGCCCGCTTGCCCTCGAGCGAATTCATCAGCGAGGATTCTTCCCCGCAGATGTAGGCGCCGGCACCTTTGTGGATCACGATATCGCAGGAGAACCCGGATCCCATGATGTTCTGGCCTACATACCCTTTGGCGTAGGCTTTCTCCAGCTCGGCTTCCATGAGTGAGATCCAGTCGGCGAATTCACCCCTCACATAGAGGAATGCCTTCCGGATGGTCATGGCATAGCAGGCAATCAGGATACCTTCGAAGACGAGGTGCGGGTTGTATTCCAGCAGCTGTCGATCCTTGAACGTGCCTGGCTCGGATTCGTCGCCGTTGCAGCACAGGAAGCGCGGTACATCGGGATTGACCGGAGGCATGAAGCTCCACTTCAGTCCGGTAGGGAATCCGGCGCCACCGCGGCCTTTCAGGCCGCTCTTCTTCACTTCGTCTGTCACCGAAGTGGGGGTCCACTTGTCGGTGGTCAGCACCTCGCGCAGGGCACGATAGCCCTCATTGGCCTCGTACACATCAAGACGGTGTAGATCCTTGACCGGGGGCAGCAGCACCCGTTTGTAGTTGCGCCAGTCGCCTGCTTTGCTCATTGCGTTCGTCGTCTATTGCGTGTCTGGGCCGGATCAGCGGGTGGTTTCGGAAACGGGGCAGACGCCGTAGGATTCCGTGGCCGCGACGTCCGTGCGTCGGTTGCCGCCCATTTCGTCCTCGTCCTGCGGCAGCGTCACCGACGTGAAAGCCGGCACCTTGTCCTCGCGGAGTGCGTCCACCAGGGCATCGATCTTGTCCTTCGTCAGATGGTGGACATAGGTACCGTTCGTGATCTGCAACATGGGGGCGGATCCACAGGCGCCGAGGCACTCGGCTTCCTGCACCGTGAAAACGCCATCGGCGGTCGTCTCTCCCTTGTGAACACCCAGTTTCTCTTCCAGGTAGTGCAGCATGTCGAAACCGCCGCAGAGCTGGCAGGAAAAGCACGTACAGACGTCGAGGACGTACTTGCCTTTCTTTTCCTTGAAGTACTGGGTGTAGAACGTGGCCACGCCGTACGCCTTGGCATACGGCATTCCGAGCTCGTCCGCGACCAGCTGGATGACCTCCGGCGGCAGGAAGCTGAATTTCTCCTGGGCCAGCCACAGAGCGCGCATCACGGCGCCGTCAGCGGTCGGATACCGGGAAATCCAGGTCTGGATCTGCTTTTTCTCGTCTTCACTGAAATGCAGTTGGTCGGCCGGTATGACCGGCTCCGGCTTGCGCTCCGGCAGCTCGACGACGGGATGTTTGATGAAGTCAGCCATGAAAAATGGTCGCTGGATCGCGTTGGAAGGTCTATTTGTCAGCTTCGCCGAGCACCGGGTCCACGGTCCCGATAAGGATGACCATATCGCCCATGTGGGCGCCGACCATCATCTCCTCGAGTCCCTGCAGGTTGGTAAAGCTGGGCGAGTTCATCTTGGCCCGCCAGGGATTGCCTGTACCATCGGACTCCAGATAGAAGCCCAGCTCACCTTTCGGCGCTTCGATGGCATGGTAGACAGCGGCGCCTTTCGGCGGTGCCACCCCGGTGTCCGTGTACATGAAGTCATGGATGAGGCCCTCCATCGAGTAGTAGACCTCGTCCTTGTTGGGATAGGCCCGCTTGGCATCATCCGTGCGAACCGGGCCCTTCACCGTTTTCAGCTTCTCGAGACACTGACGAATGATCTTGATGGACTCCTTCATCTCATCGAGTCGCACGAAATACCGGGCCAGTGCATCGCCTTCCGTACGGATCGGGATGTTGAAGTCCACTTCGTTGTACTTCAGGTACGGCTCGAAATGCCGGATGTCATAGGCCACGCCGGACCCCCGCAGGTTCGGGCCGGTCATGCCACGTGCCACGACTTCTTCGCCGGTCATGACACCGATGCCGACGTTGCGGTCAATCCAGATCCGGTTGCGGTTGAGCAGATTTTCCCAACCGGTAATGGCAGCGGGAAGGCGCTGCACGAAGTCGGTGATCAGGTTGATGCCCGTATCGTTCAGATCCGTGGCCACGCCGCCAATGCGCGCGTGGGAAACGGTCAGGCGGGCACCTGTCACTTCGTCGAAAATCGTGTAGATGTCCTCGCGGAACTGGAAGGCCCAGAGGAATACCGACACGGCGCCGGCGTCCATCAGTCCCACGCCCATCCACAACAGATGGGAGGAGATGCGGGCCAGTTCCGACATCATCATCCGGATCCACTGCGCTCGTTCCGGTACCTCGATGGCTGCCAGCTTCTCTACGGCCAGACACCAGGCCACGTTGTTCGAGTAGGGCGAAAGGTAGTCCATGCGATCCGTGTAGGGCATGAACTCCTGATAGGTCTTGTTCTCGGCAATTTTCTCCACACCGCGGTGCAGGTAGCCGATGTCAAGCACACACTTCTGGATGGTTTCCCCATCAAGCTGGACAACGCAGCGCAGCACCCCGTGGGTAGCCGGGTGCTGCGGGCCGATGTTGAGGACCATCTGGTTCTCCAGCGGGTCCACGGGCGCTCCGTCGCCGGAATGCTCGAGCCAGGAATGCTTGGATTCCAGTCGGCGATAGAGCGCCTCGTTGTGGCGCGGCCAGAACTTGAGGGTTTCCGACCAGTCGGTTTGGGAAATGGAGCTCATCAGCCTTTGTCCTCCTCGATCTTTACTTCCTCGAAGCTCTTCGGCGGTTTATGGCCGTGGGCGGCCGGGAATGGGTCCGGCGTGAGCGTTCCGGTGGGCGCCTGCGGCGGCAGCGGAAGGGATCCGGGCACGCCGAGCAGCGGGAATTCCTTGCGCAGCGGGTAGTATTCGAAGTCTTCCGGCATGAACATCCGGCGCATGTCGGGATGGCCTTCGAAGGAAATGCCGAACATGTCCCAGCATTCGCGCTCATTCCAATTGGCTGCCGGGTAGACACCCGTCACCGTGCGAACAGTCATGTCCGACTCATCCACACGCACTTTCAGCCGGATACGTTTGCCTTCGGTGATGTTGACCAGGTTGTAGAACACCTCGTAGCGGTCGTCCTCCGTGAAACGGTCCGAGCCACCGATGTCCACCAGGTAGAGGAATCCAAGGGCCTCCTTCAAGAATCGGCAGGCATCCTCGATCCGGTCCCTGGCCACACGCACGGTGTGCTCACCCGCATAGACCACGGTTTCGTGCACCGCGTCACCGAGTTCGGATTCCAGCGCCTTCACGATATCGGCCACCTGGGTGCTGGCCTTGGCATGCGGGTTGTTGGCCACTGCCGTTTCAGGCTCCTGGGGGACGAAGCTGAACGGGAGGGTCTTTGGTGCCTTGATGGGGTTGTCTGCAACAGCCATGGAACTCACTGGGTGTAGAGACCGGCGGGGGAAATCGCATCATCCCCTTCCGGGGTCAGGATTTTCGGGCGGTTCGGTGCAATGACCGGGACCTGCTGGCCGAAATCGTCATCCTGGGCGATGGAGTACTCGTTGCGCACCTTTTCCTGGATGTCCATCAGGGCGTGGAGCACGGCTTCAGGGCGCGGAGGACATCCGGGGATGTAGATGTCCACGGGGAGGAAGTTGTCGATCCCCTGCACCACACCGTAGCAACGATGCATGCCGCCGCTGGAGGCGCAGGCACCCATGGCGATGCACCATTTCGGATCGGCCATCTGGTCCCAGATGCGCCGGACGGTGTGGGCCATCTTGTAGGTGGCCCATCCCGCGACGATCATCAGGTCCGCCTGACGGGGGGAGAACCGCATGGCTTCGCTGCCGAACCGGGCCACGTCGTACTTCGGTGCGGCAAAAGCCATCATCTCGATGCCGCAGCACGCCAGGCCCATGGGCATGGGCATGAGTGAGTTCGAGCGCGCCCAGTTGACGACGGCATCGACCCGCGTGGTGAGGAATCCTTCCTGGAGAACGTTGTCAGGTCCCATGGAGCAATGGGTTGGTGGTTGGAAGAAGGCGGAGCATCAATCGAATTCGAGGCCGCCTTTCTTGATGTCGTAGAGCAGGCCGATGGCCAGGATGACCACGAAGAGCAGCACGACGGCCATGACGCCGGGGCCGGCACCTGCGGCGATGAACTCATCGAAGCTGACGGCCCAGGGATACAGGAATACCACCTCCACGTCGAAGACGATGAAGATCATGGCCACCAGATAGAACTTGACCGAGTACCGCTCGCGGGCCGAACCGATCGGGTCCATACCGCTTTCGTAGGAAACCAGCTTGATCGGGTTCTCACGCTTCGGGCCCAGGAGGGCAGCCGCCTTGAGAAGCGTGAAAGACAGGCCGACAGCGATGCCGAGCTGGATGAAAAGGGGGATGAAATCCGAAAGCATGGACGCTTCCGCCGGAGGCGGCGGTCATTTCTGAGGTGGGTCGGGATCCGGCTCGGTCGAACGGACGGCATGAACCGGCCAAAAAGGAGCGATCCGGGCGGATCTTCAGCGCTTCGAAAGTACCGATCAAAGCCCTGCGGGTCAACGCAAAAGCGGCTCGATGCGGGCAATTGACGCTGAGTTCTAAAAACGGGCAGCGCACATCCATCCGAACCGGTCACCGATCGGATGGTCGGGAC
>JAQCDI010000042.1 GCA_027620595.1 Bacteroidota bacterium
GGAGCCGAAATCAAGTTTGACAAGGACAGCCAAGGACCTCCAACCGGGGCACCCGTAAATATCGAGATCACCGGCAGTGACTTCGATGTCATTACCCGGATTACCACGGAGGTCAAGCAGATCCTGCAGGAGGCTTCGGACACCCAGACCGTGCCCGGCCTGGTTGACATCCAGGACAACCTGGACGCCGGGCGCCCAGAGCTCCGGGTCAACGTGGACCGGGATCGGGCCGGTCGATTCGACCTCACGACCCGCAAGATTGCTTCCACTGTTCGATCTGCCGTCAATGGGATCGAGGCAGGCTCATTCAGGGACGGTCAGGACGAGTACGACATTCTGGTAAGGCTGCGAGAGGTGGACAGGGACAATCTCGAGAGCTTGCGAAGTTTGACCATCATGGAAGAGGGCACCCAGATCCCGTTGACGGCTGTTGCCGACCTCGAGGTTTCTGGCGGCCTGGGAAGCATTACCCGATTGGATCTGCAGCGCGTGGCCATCGTCACCGGCCAGGCGGCCATCGGGTTCAACAATGCAGAAATCCTGGCGGACGTTCAGGAATTGCTGGCACCCTACAAAGCGCAAATGCCGGCGGGCTACCAGCTGGCCTATACCGGCGAAAACCAGGAACAAGCTGAATCCTTCGGCTTCCTGTCGGTCGTTTTCATGGTGGGCATCGCCCTGATCTTCATGATCATGATCGCCCAATTCAATAACGTTTCGTCCCCATTCATCATCATGGTGGCCGTCGGTTTCAGCCTGATCGGGGTCCTCCTGGGCCTCATCCTGACCCGGACCCCGTTCGGACTCATGACCTTCATTGGCGTGATTTCGCTCGCCGGAATTGTGGTCAACAACAACATCGTGCTAATTGACTACACGATGCAGCTCAGAGACCGGGGAATGGCCAAGCAGAAAGCCATTGTGGAGGCAGGTGCAACCCGCTTGCGTCCGGTTCTCCTTACGGCGTTGACAACCGTTCTGGGGTTGGTCCCCCTTACATTCGGCATCAACCTGGATTTCGTGGGCCTGCTCACGGACCTGGATCCAAATTTCCAGTTCGGTTCGGAGAACACGCAGTTCTGGGGACCCATGGGCATCGCCATCATCTCCGGACTCACGTTTGCCACCTTCCTGACCCTGGTCATCGTGCCGGTCATGTATTCGGTATTTGATTCGCTGGCCGCACGGATGCAGTTTGCTTTCCGCGCGCCCGAGGAAGCGGCCAACCGCCTGGCAGCTGGGCACGGAACGTCTGACGACTGAGGGCGTCATGGCGCCGCACCCTATGGAGCTCCAGCATGAAGCGACTCGAAGATTTCCCCGATGCGCACCTGCGCATATTTGACCGTCCCGAAGCCCCTGCTCCGGATGACATACAGGATGTGTACCTGATCGGTATCTGCGGTACCGGCATGGGGTCCCTTGCGGGGCTCTTCCACCAGGCCGGATATCGTGTCCGTGGTTCGGACGCCGCCACATGGCCGCCCATGAGCGACCGACTGGCGGCCATGCAGATTCCTGTCAGGGAAGGCTACGATGCCACCAACCTGGATCCGAAGCCGGACCTTGTGGTGGTGGGCAACGCCTGTACGCCGACCCACCCCGAAGCGGCACGCGTGCGGGATGAAGGCTGGGCGCAGGTATCGCTCTCTGAAGCGGTGGCACACTATTTCATCCGGGATCGTCGGTCCCTGGTGGTGGCCGGTACGCACGGAAAGACCACGACGACAAGTCTGCTGGCCCACGTCTTCCGTACGGCAGGGCGCGACCCGGGATTCCTGGTCGGGGGCGTGATGAACAACGGTCAGGTAAGCTATGCCGTTGGAAGCGGCCCCCATTTCATAATCGAAGGGGACGAATACGACACGGCGTATTTTGACAAACGCCCGAAGTTCATGCATTACCGGCCAACGACGGCCATTGTCACGTCGGTCGAATTCGACCACGCGGACATCTACTCCTCCATGGATGACTATCGGGAAGCGTTCGGTGGACTGGCAGAGCTGGTACCTTCGGAAGGGTTGCTCGTCCTGTGCGCCGATTATCCCGAAGTGCTCCGCCTGCGTTCCCGCGCCCACTCGCGCATCATGACGTACGGCGTGGATCGGCACGATGCCGATGTAACGGCCGTGCGCATCGACACAGGCTCGGACGGCCAGCGCTTCGATATCGTGGTGCGTGGAGAACTGCAGGGTCGGGTCTGGTTGCCCCTGTCGGGTCGGCACAACCTGCTCAATGCGCTGGCCGTAGCCACGGTGGCCATCGACGAGGGACTCAAGGTAGACGAGATCAGTCAGGGATTCGGCACATTCCAGGGTATCCAGCGCCGACAGCAGATCCGGGGCGAAGAAGGTGGCTTGGTAGTGGTGGACGACTTTGCCCACCACCCCACCGCCGTGAAAGCGACGGTGCAGGCTGCCGCAGAACGTTGGCCGTCGCGTCGTGTCGTGGCCGTATTCGAACCAAGGTCCAATTCCAGCCGACGAAAAGTCTTCGAGGAAGGCTACGCCAATGCCTTTGGGCAAGCCGGAGCCGTCTTCCTTAGTCGGCCCCCGTTCCGACACAATGATCGGGCGGAGGATTTCATGGATGTGGACGCTGTGCTGGACCACATCCGCCAGATGGGTATCCCGGCGCAGGCGGCTGAGGGAGCGGGCGAGCTGTTGCCACTCATCCTGGACGTGATCCGCCCCGGCGATGTGGCCCTCATCATGAGCAACGGTGGCTTCGGTGGCATCCACGAGAAGCTGCTGCTGGCCCTCAGGTCCCGATGATCGGCCCTGCCGTGTCGACCAAGGCCCTGCCGAGCAAGTAAAAGTCCTGCCGCGCCCTTTTTCAGGGGCCTGGGTTCCAAGCCTGGGACGTGCTACCTTTCGGCACCGCCATCCGCTGTTCCGACAATGCCCAGCCACGTTTCCCATCAGGATCTCGACGCCGCCATCGAAGCCGCCATCCGCAGGCTGGGACCGGCAGCCGGAAGGGCGCGGATCGAGGAGGAAGCCTGGCAGTGGCTGCAGGGTACTTCGCAGAAACCTTCCTCGGCATCCTCCTCTGCGGTATTCCTGTCGTCGTCCGCCATTCCGGCCATCAGCCGGAAGCCTTCGACACAGCGCTCCCGACTGTATGACTCCCTGCGCAAGCTCGTCCTGACGGCCGTCGACCTCGATCCCGATCCCGATCCAGCATTGGTGCTGCACGTCCGGGAGACTTCAATGTTGCTGCCCGGCCGCGCGTCATCCGTCTGGGACGATACGGCTCTCACGTTGGCGGATCTGGCCGAGGACACCCGGCTCGATACAGTCTATGCCCCATTCCTGGATCTGGCCCTTGAGGAGAACGGCCGCTGGCTGGATCGCATCCCGGACGCCCTCGGCCTGCATCCGGCCCTGCTTCCCAGCTTCCAGATTGCGACCCAGGACAACGGCTGGGCCGATTGGTTGGTCGAAGGGTTGGCTTGGGCACTGGCAGCAGCCTCAACCGGTGGCATCCGGGGTCGTGCCATCATCAGCGTCAATGACTGTGATCGCCGGGCGTTCGGCCACCGCGTCCATCCCGAAACAGTCGTACACTACCGTTTGGGGCATCCTGCTTCCCAGGATGGCCCCCGTCGGGACGCGGAAACCGGCTGGCTTCGGGTCGGCACCGCCGATCTGCCGATCCACCCGTTCCTGTCCACGGGTCGACCGACGGACCTGCATCGAACGCTCTCCCGCGGCGCAGATCCTGCGTCCATCCTGAACCTGCTGCACACCGAGTTGCTCGACTCCATGCACAGTGGCGCGCGCAAACAAATGCTCCTGACCTGGTGATGATAGAGGTTCGCCCACTCCCCCTTCCACTGCGACACGCTTTCCGGATTGCGCATGGTTCTTCCACGGAACGGACCAATGCCCTCGTCCGGTTGGGTGAGGGGTTCGGCGAGGCGGCACTGCCGCCGTACTATCCCACCCGGATTACGGACGTCAATCAATGGGTCCAGCACATCCGACCCCTGCTCGACGCCGTGCTGGCGCGTTCCTACGTTCCGGTGACCTCCATCCTTGAAGCGCTGCCCAACGGCCCCTCTCCTGCCCGGGCCGCTGTCGACATGGCCCTGCACGATCTGTGGGGCAAGCGGAGCGGACTTCCCGTGTACGCTCTTTACGGCCTTGATCCCGAGGCCATGCCCGTATCCTCCTACGCGGTGCCCATTCCCCAGGACCGGGACGAGTTGAACCGGATGCTGGACGAGGTGGCCACTTTCCCGTTCCTGAAGCTCAAGATCGGCAGTGGGGATCCGGCATGGGACGAAGACATCGTGCGGATCACCCGGCAACGATTCGACGGCACCCTGTGCGTGGACGTCAATGCGCATTGGAGCATCGATACCACGGTGCGCATGGTAGACCGGCTGCAGGATCTCGACCTTGCATTCATTGAGCAGCCCATCCCGGCCTCCCATCCCGACGATTGGCATCTACTGCGTCGCATGATGCCGTCCTGCCCCGTTCCGTTGATTGCCGATGAAAGCGTACAGGGGCCGGACGACGTGATTGCCCTGGCCGGTGCGGCCGACGGGATCAATATCAAACTGGCCAAGTGCGGCGGCATCCTGGCCGCTCGGGGACTGGTTGCGCTGGCCCGTTCCCTGGA
This sequence comes from Bacteroidota bacterium, assembly GCA_027620595.1. Lineage (GTDB taxonomy): Bacteria > Bacteroidota > Rhodothermia > Rhodothermales > UBA10348 > JAAZVD01. The sequence goes on from JAQCDI010000042.1 coordinate 4,633, forward strand.
CATGCAGGTCATGCTCGGCTGCATGATCGAGAGCTCCGTGGCCATGACGGCCGCGGCCCACCTCGGCCCGCTGGCAGACTGGCTGGACCTTGACGGTCCGATGCATCTGAAGGATGATCCCTTCTCCGGGATGACCTTCCAACAGGGCATCATCACCCTGCCCGATGGCCCGGGACTCGGGGTTATCCCCCGCAACAACTGACCGGCGGTCTACTCCACTTCGAAGTCGAAAGCCACCGTGTCCGGATCCAATCCTGCCGGCACCCAGGTCTTCTCGGCAAACTCCACCGCGCCGTCCCAGGCCACACGCACAAACGTCGAACAGCGGGTGCCGTAGGAAGCAGAAACGAGGCGCAGGGCGGAGAGCATGCGTTCTTTGTCCAATCCCACGCCCGTTTCGGGAAGCAGGTCATCCTCGGCCATCGAAGAGTCCGAAAGCACGTCCAGCCACGAATCGGCCACCTCCGCTCCGCTGCGAATCAGCGCTGACAGATCGGATTTCCCGGCCTCGACCTTGGGCCACGGCGTATCCAACAGGGCATTGCTCAGTCCATGGATGCCAGGGGCAAGGTGCACCACGCCATCTTCGGACCGGTTCGACCCCCACACCAGATCCACCCCGTCGAAGAGCAGCAGGTTGAACCCCGCCCACTGCGATCCCGAGGCGAGCACACGCTCCAGATACGCTTCGCTGCGCTCCTTCGAGGTCAGGAAACCGACGGTCAGCTCCCCCCGGGAACGCTGTCCGGGCTGCATGTCAGCCACACTCCGGAAATTGGTGACGGCCGCAAAGCGTCCGTTGGCCGTAACGCCCAGCCACGTTCCCCCTTCACGGGCATCCCGGCCGGCCAGGAGGTACGGGTGATCCTCCCAGAAGTGGGCCTGGAGGGCTCCCCGCGCGTGGAGTTCGTCCCGGTTGGCCAATACGGTAAGGGGATGATCCCCTTCCGGATCCCAATCAAGAAGGATGAGACACATCAGTTGCGGCGCTGGATGGTGAGAATGAAAGGAGCCGAAGCCGGCTGATTGATCCACGCGAACCGGGCTACGGACCAATCGGCCGGGTCCAGGGACCTCGCCCAGGAAACCAGGACGTCGGCTTCTTCCTGGCCCCCCGCGTGCCCCGTATAGGCCGTCGTCAAGATCACTCCGCCCGACCCAAGGTGTGCCATGAACCGTTGGTGGGCCTTCACCGTGACGTCCGCCATGGTCATGATCTGCTTGTCGCTGCCCGGAAGATAACCGAGGTTGAACACCACACAGCGCAGGGGCCCTTCCGCGTCCGGCAGGGTTTCCCAGGCATCGTGCGACAGGTGGTGCAACGTCAAACCATCAGCCAACCCGTTGGACTTCAAGCGCTGACGGGTCTGTTCGACGGCCGACGCCTGGATGTCCAGCGCCCACAGCCGTCCCCCCGGCAGGCAACACGAAGCCAGAAGCAACGTATCGTGCCCATTCCCGCAGGTGGCATCCACCACCCGATCCCCCGGACGTACGAGGGTCCGGATCCAGTCGTGGACAATATGCGTGGCGCGGGAGAGCATTGTCCGTGCAAATGCGCCAATGCGTGGTAGGTTCATGATCCCGGGCCGGTCCCGATGCCTTCCCTTCGTATCTTGCCCTGCCCAACGGATTCCCTCCTGCCATGCTGATCCAGGACCGAAGCAAACCCCTCATTGTCGATCTCGGGGACGAACGCACCTATGAGCTCGTCTTCAGTGGATTGGTGCGCCTTCCCGACGCCATGCGTCGGGCGGGATTGCGTCCGGGACCGGTCCTGATCATTACCGATACGCACGTGGCTTCCCACTATCGCAGCCGTGTGGATGCGCTGTTGAAGGGGGACGGTTGGGATCCCCTGATCCTCACGCTTCCCGCGGGGGAAGCCACCAAGAGCCCGAAACACCTTCAGGCCATCTACGATGCGGCCCTGGCATGGCAGATCGACCGCAAAACACCGATCCTGGCCCTTGGAGGAGGGGTAATCGGGGACCTGGCCGGTTTTGCAGCCGGCACCCTCCTGCGGGGACTGCCCTTCGTTCAGGTGCCAACCAGCCTGATTGCCCAGGTTGACAGCGCCATCGGGGGGAAGACCGGCATCAACCATGAGGTGGGCAAGAACCTGATCGGTGTTTTCCATCAGCCCCGGCTCGTATTCATCGACACCCACCTGCTCTTCACCCTGCCCCGCCGGGAGTGGCACAGCGGACTGGCAGAGGTGGTCAAGCACGCCCTCATCAAGGACGAAGCGTTCTTTGCGTGGATGGAGTCGGAATGGCCCCGGATCCTGGCCCGGCATCCCGAGGTGGTCCCCGACCTGGTCTATCGCGCCGCATCGATCAAGGTGCGCGTCGTGAGCCGGGATGAAAAGGAAGCCGGAGAACGCATGCTCCTCAATTTCGGCCACACGTTCGGCCATGCCCTGGAGAAGTCGCTGGGGTATGGGACGTTCACCCATGGCGAGGCCGTGACCCTCGGCATGCTGGCTGCGGTGCACATGTCCCGTCGTTTCCACCGACAGGTGGACCTCCCCCGGGCGGAAGCCATCCTTCGCCAAATTCCGTTGCCCCCTGTACCGAGCTCGTTGGGATTGCCCGTCGTCCGCGAAGCCATGCTCGCGGACAAGAAGAAGGAAGGCTCCCAGCTGCGGTTCATCCTGCTGCGGAATATCGGACAGGCCTACGTGACGGCTGATGTGAAAGGGCACGACGTGGACGCCGCCTTGGCATTTGCCCTGGGCCGTCCGTGAGCGTATCCCTCGTGGGTCATATTTCCAGGCGAACCCTGAACATCGGGCTTGCCTTCGTCGTGGCCCTGGTCGTGGTCTTCTTTTCCGCCACCCGGACGGAGGTTGGTCGGGAGCGCCTGGCGAGGGAAATCGAATCGCAGTTCTCCGCCCGTACCGGAGCAACGCTTTCCATCGGGCGTCTTTCGGGCAACGTCCTGCGCACACTGCGTGCGTCCGATGTGCGCATCGAGGCTCCCGACGGATACCCGCTGGCGTTCGTGGACTCCGTGGTTGTCCGTCCGCGTTGGACGTCCTTCCTTAGACGGGATATCTCGGTCCATCGCATCGACCTATTCCACCCCGTCGTCCGGATCGGCACCGACCCCTCGGGTGCGTCCCTGTGGGCCTTCCTGACTTCGCCTGAAACCGTCGACTCCACCGGTGCGCCACCCCCTGCATCCAACTGGCGATTCCGCAATGCGGCCCTCGGCATCCGGGGTGGTCGACTCGAAATGGCAGGCGCGCCGCCGAAGCTCCTCGACCTCCTTCGATTCGATGGCGTGGCCGATGTGGATCTGGAGGCCGTGGTGGACTGGTCAGACAGAGGACGGCAGTTCGACCTGCTCTCCCTCAGCGCGCTCCTGCCCGCCAGCGGGATAAAGGTCCTGGAGGCCGCCATGCAGGTCGTAGTGGATGCCAACGAACTCACCGTCAGAAGGGCCGTTGTCCGCACGGGGACCTCTGACCTCCTTTGGCGGGGCAGCTTGGACAGGGCGTCCGATCCCATTCTTTTCGAGGATCGCGGATTCCAGATCGAAATCGAATCCTCGACAATGGATACCGACGAATGGCGTGCCCTATGGCCCGAATTGCCGCTGCACGGGCGCCCGAACGTTGAACTGCATCTGCAGGGTCAGCTATCCGACCTGACCCTGGCGTGGGCCCGACTTGGACTCGGTTCGTCCCGCGCCGAACTCAGCGGTACGTTCGCCGGGTATCCCGGACCCGTTCGGGTGGACATGTCCGTCAACAACACGTCCATCGCCGCGCCTGACCTTCGAGCCCTCCTGCCAGACCTCCGCATGGCCAGGAATCTGCGCGCGGACATCTCGGATTTTCAGCTCTATGCCACCGGCCTGGTCGACCTTGAGGCCTCCCCGTCCACACGCTGGGACGTCCGCAGCTCCTTCACCATGGAGTCCCTGGCCGGATCCCTCAGTGGATCGGGGTACGTCTCGGGTGCGCTGGCTGACACGCTGCGTCACGACGTGAACCTGAGGGTGGACCAACTCGACGCCCAACCCTGGACCAACAATCCCCGGTGGCAGACCAGCCTCACGGGCCTCATCACAGCGCGTGGGTGGATGTCGGGATCCATCCGTGATACCCACTCGGATCTGACGGCCCGTCTGGAAGAGGTCCGTTGGCAGGAACGTCGAGCCGACAGCCTAACCCTCGCCCTGGAAGTCCGACCCGGAAGTCTGTCCGGGCAGACGGACATCTTCACCGGAGCGGGTTCGATCAAGAACCGGCTTGCCCTGCTGGCACAGCCTGACGGAGCACCGCAACTGGAAATGGAAATGCGGTGGGAGGATGCCGATGTGGGCCCCTTGCTGGGCCGTCCCGAGATCGCGTCCCGCATCAACGCCACGGTGGCGGCTTCGGGCCTGTTGGAATGGGGTACGGCATCCAACGGCCACTTCAGAGCGGACGTGGCCCCCTCCATGATGTCCCTCGATGGGGATTCTGTTGCGGTGTCCCCCCACTCGATCGAGGCCTGGCTCCGACAGCCCGGCGGAGCCGACCCGCTGCTCGACATCCGCTCTGACATGGCCGATCTGCGCATGCATGGGGATATTCCCGTGTCCACGGTGTGGACCTTGGGAAGGTCGTGGGCTGCTGCCTTGCGCTCCTCCATCGACGCCGAGAGGCGGAAATCCCGGAATCAGCGTATCGATGATGCCGTGGATCCCGCCATCCTGTTGACCGAATGGCTGACAGATGACGCTGCGAGGAGTGTCCTTCCGACCGACATGCCGGCAGCCCATACCTCCATCGAAATACAGCTCCACGACGGACCGCTTTTCAGCGCCCTTTCCCCTGCCTTTCCCCGACTTCACGGAAGCGGTTTCCTGTCGGCGGACCTGACATGGTCGGCAGATTCCCTGCATGCGAACCTTGAGGCGGGGAGCATCTCGACATGGGGTATGCAGGACATGATCCTGGCCCGCCCGGAGCTTGGGATGACCCTTGCTGTCGGCCGAAATGCCAACCTCATCCCGTCGATGCGGGGCTCGATCAGGGCCCGGTCCGACACGCTTCGCAGCACGGTTCTGGGCATCGTTCGCCCTCGTCTGGACCTGGACATCCGCAATGGCACGGGACGCGGCGTGTTGGCGACGGATGCGGCCGGTCGGCTTGACAGTACGCGCCTGGAGGTCACCTGGACGCACCAGCCAGAGTTCAATGACTTTCGCCTGGAATCGGTGGATGTGCGGGCCGGGAAGGGCCTGTGGGCCCTTTCCCGGCCCGCACTATTCCGCGTTTTCGGAGATGCAACCTCCCTCGACAGCCTCCGGCTGGCCTTTTCCGAGGAAGGCGTTCCTTCAGGACAGGCCGTTTCCGCCTCCGGCGTGCTGTCCGCGCTCCCCACGGATTCCTTGTCGGTAACCCTCGAATCCCTCCTCCTTCGGCCCTTGTCAGGGTTCCTGGGATGGAATCGCACGCTCGGAGGGCAGGTGGATGGCCAGGTGCTCATTCGCGGAGGACTTTCCGAACCCCGGATCACCGGTGAATTGGATGCCGCGCAGCTTTCGCTGGATCAGTACCTCCTGGGCAATGTCCGACTGACCAGCGAATACCTACGCTCCCGGCCGGATGTGGCGGTCTCCCTGCGGCTCGATCCGTTGCCGCCGGATGATCGGGCGGTGCTGCTGGGAACCCAGGTGCCGGCTGTTGTGCTTCAGAACGACCTGTCCGTATCGGGGGATCTGCGCCTTCCGGGACGGGATCCGGACGGAGCACTGAACCTGAATGTGGAAATAGACCGCGCAGACGTTTTCTGGATGAAATACCTCTTCCCGGAGGCCCTCGGCGAGGTATCCGGTTTCCTTAGTGGCAGCGGCCGCATCGGAGGCTCCTTCACCTACCCCGTTTTCGACGTCAGCCTGGGCGTCCTCGACGGACGCTTCCGGATTCCCTATACGCAGGTCACCTACGAGGCTTCGGGGTCCCTTCGGGTGGATCGAACCGCCATCCATTTCGCGCCGCTCCAGGTGCGGGATGCCACGGGCGGTCGGGCTGATATCACAGGGCGGCTCCTCTTCAATGATTACACGAGCTTTTCCTTCGATATCGATGGCGCGCTTGATGAACTCCAGATAATGAATGTGGGCCAATCGGAACAGCTGCCGTTTTACGGATTCATCTGGGCATCGGGCAACATGGAACTCACGGGCCCGCTCTTCGACGCTCGCCTCGTAACGGCCAATGGCCGCACGCGCGACGATTCCGAGTTGTTCATTCCGATAAACGAGGAGACCTCCGAAACAGACCAGGCCTTCATCATCTTCGAGGACACCCCGGGGGTGATCCCCGATTTTGATCAGCTCCAGACCCGCTCGTCCATCCTGCAGAAGCGTCCCACCTCGGAGCGCCAGTTCCTGGATGGATTGAGCCTGGACCTGAACATCGATGCCCCGCCGGGATCCACCGTGCATCTCGTCATCGACCCGCTCCTCGGGGATGTGATCAACGCCGTTTCCCAGGGGGAGGTGCAGATCATCCTGGAAGACGACGAATTCCAGGTCTTCGGGCGGTTGGATGTGACCAGTGGGGATTACCAATTCACAGCCGGAGAGCTGTTCATCAAGACCTTCCAGATCAATCCGGGGGGATCCATCGAATGGAACGGCGATCCCGTCAACGCCACGCTGGACATCCCGGCATCCTATCGCACCCGCGCCTCCCGGGCCGGCCTTCCGGGGACCGAAGGAGAGCGTCCCGGGGTAATCCCCCTGATCGTGAACCTGCAGATCGATGGAACCGTCGAGTCGCCGGAAGTGGACCTCTCGCTGGCCATTGATAGATCCAACCAGAATGTGATCGGAGACTATCAGGCCATCGAAGCGGTACTCAACCAGCCCGACCGGGCCACGGAGTACGCCACGAGCGTGCTCATCCTGAATTCCTTCCAGCTGACCACGGAGAACATCACCACGGACAGTGGAGGCCAGCTGGCCTTCAACAGTGTATCACAGCTGGTAACTGCCCAGCTCAATCGGTTCCTGGCTTCTGCCCTCCCCAACGTGGACTTCTCCTTCGGCTTGCAAGGAGAGTCGGCCCAGGACCTCGACGTGACCTACGGGGTGGCACTGCGCCTTCTCAATGAGCGCCTCATCATCCGCGGGGAAGGTGTCTACCAGGGTGCCCGCTCCGCCGACAATGTCCGCACGTCTGAC